>CAZJWT010000072.1:0-6713 GCA_964550005.1 uncultured Clostridia bacterium
GCTTCAAATAGTGAATTACCTCTTCAGAAGCAACGATAAATCCTCCAATAGAAGCGAGAGACTTACTACAGGTCCCCATTACGATGTCAACCTCATCCTGTAAACCAAAATGTTCGGCTGTCCCTCTACCACCTTTCCCCAAGACGCCAATGGCATGAGCATCATCAACCATAGTTCTGGCTCCATACTCTTTGGCCAACCTCACTATCTCCGGCAGATTGGCAATGTCTCCTTCTGTACTGAACACTCCATCTACAACGATGAATTTACCTCGCGAGGGATCGATGGACTCCAGGGTCCTCTCCAGATCTTCCGTATTATTGTGTCTGAACCTTCTCGTCTCACCAAAAGAGAGCCGACAGCCATCAATGATGCTGGCGTGGTCGAGTTTATCAGTGATAACCACGTCCTCCTTTCCCACTAAGCCAGCAATAGCGCCTAAGTTGGTAAGAAACCCCGTAGTAAAAAAGAGAGCTGCTTCCTTTCCCTCAAATTCAGAGAGCTTCGCCTCCAGTTCCTCATGAATATCGAAAGTTCCATTCAAGAACCTCGAACCAGTACAACCTGTCCCGTATTTCCTCAAAGCCCTGGCCGCTGCCCTTTTAAGTCTGGGGTGGGTGGTAAGTCCCAGATAGTCATTTGAGCCAATCATAATCATTGGCTTCCCATTAACAATGACTTCCGGGTCCTGAGCAGATTCAATCGTAGTAAAATAAGGATAATAGCCGGCTGCCATTACCTCTCTGGCAGCTGTAAATTTAGCACATTTTTCGAAAATATCCATTTCTTCCTCCCGCCATAATATTCTTTTTACCTGATTACAGAGAGATGTCATTGCGAACGAAGATTATTGTCATTGCGAAGGACGAAGTCCTGAAGTCCCGATTCATCGGGACCACGTCCCGTAGATCCTTCGCTTCGCTCAGGACGACTCGCAATGACAACTCCATTATTAGAGCCAGCAGTTATCTTTATACCAGCCAGCAGTTATCCTCAGTCCCTCCTCCAAGCTAAACCTGGGCTTAAAACCCAGCCGTTCTCTTGCCTTACTCATATCATAGAACCATCCTTCATGGAGTATCTCTTTTGCCTTCTGCCTGTCGATGAAAGCTGGCCTATGGGTTACTCCTGAGGAGAACTCTGACAAAAAGGCAAATGCCAAAATCAGCCAACCAGGGATGTTTATCTTGATTGCTTTTACTCCCAATGCCTGGGCCGCTTTATCAGCAGCTTCTTTCCAGGAATACGACCTTTCATCCGCAAAAAAGTAAGTTTCGCCACTCGAACTTTCACTTTCCGCCGCTAAAATCATCCCCTCTATCAGGTCCCCAACATAGAAGAGGTTAATATGCCCCTCTCCATTTCCCGGGATAGGTTTTAACCCTTTCTTAAGAAACTTGAAATATGTGTAGATATCTTTGTCCCGAGGTCCATAAATTGCCGGCGCTCTAATAATCAGGACTGGCAATCTGTCCCTATAACTATGAACCACAATTTCACCCTTAAGTTTACTTTTGCCGTAATCGGTAATTGGACAGCAATCCCATTCACCCTTAGGATTAATTGGTCCCACTGCTGCCTGGCTGGAGAGGTATATGAACTTCTTTATATTTCGGTTTATTTTATCACATACTTCAAGTAAATTTCTTGTTCCCAGAAAATTTACCCGGTAGTAGGTCTCTCGGTCGACAGCCCTCACCACCCCTGCCAGGTGATAGACATAATCCACACCTTCTACCGCCTTATACAGACTCTCTTTTTCTGTACAGTCTCCATATACAAATTTTACATCCAGCCCCTCGAGCCACTTAAGATTGCTCGTCTTCCGGATGAGGCAGGTAACCAAGTATCCTCTCCTTTCTAATGCTTCCACCAGATGGCTGCCAATAAATCCGTTACAACCACTTACCAATGCTCTCATTCAATTTCACCCCAGCAGTTCCATAATTGCTGTCGCCGCTTGTTCAGCCGCCTTCGGCCTTGCTAAGACTCGAGCTTTTCGGCTCATCTTTTCTATCTTCAGGGGGGATAACAATAAGTCTTCCATAACTTCTGGCAAATCCTTAAGATGGTCTATTCCCAAAGCCGCTCCTTGGTCAATTAGGTATCGACCATTTCTCTCTTCCTGACCGGGAATTGGTCTAACAATAATCAGCGGTAGACCCTTAGCTAATGCTTCGGCGCTGGTCAGTCCGCCAGGCTTGGTAATTATCAGGTCACTGGCATCCATCAAGCTATCTATGCTTTTGGTGTAACTCAGCACTTTAGTTGTAAACGCCAAGTTTCTCTCCATTCTCTTTACTCTTAGCCAGAGCCTCCTGTTTCTCCCTGCAACTATGATTGCCTGAAATGGAGCATTCACTTCTGAGAGTAACCTCAGAATTTTCTCTACCGGAATCATGCCCTGGCTTCCCCCTGTAATTAACAGCGTAGTTACCTCCCGAGAAAGCCCTAATTCCGACCTACTCTTCAGTTTATCATAAGAAGTCGTAAATTTAGGATCGATGGGAATGCCTATGTGCCTAATCTTTCTCCCGGGAATACCTCTCTCTATAAGAGTTTCCTTTGTCTCCTCTGTTGGTACAATGTAGAGGTCTACATTGTCGTGGAGCCAATAGGGGTGAACCAGGTAGTCAGTAATCACAGCCGCCAGAGGAAGACCATTTCCTTTTTCCTTCTTATAAGCAGCTACTACGTGACAGGGAGCAGCCTGGGTACAAATGATAGCATCAGGGTTGTGCTCCTTCAGTATGCTCCCCATTTTCCCAAAATAAAAACGATTAAGGAACCTCCTGAGGTCTCTTGTAGCATCGGCAAAATCCTGATTGTCGTAAAGAGCCCTCCAAATCAGAGGAATCTTTTTGATGACCTTGGGGTACCAATTAATCATCACTCTTCCCGTTCTCGGGTAAGCACATTCGATAGAATCCAATGCCAGAGTTTCTACATTAGAATATAGTGCCTTAAACGCACTCTGTAGAGCCTGAGCCGCCCTGTGGTGCCCTGAATCCTGGGCAGAGTAGAAGAAAAGTATTTTATTTCGCATACCAGAAATTAATCTCCTCTATACTGTTTTGCACGGTTAAAACCGTGCCGACAAACGTCGTTGCGAGGGCGAAGCCCGTGGCAATCTCATGCTGAATTACGAGATTCCTTCGCTTTCGCTCGGAATGACACTGTATGACAACATCATCTCTTATTTGTCCTCTTTGCTTCAAGTTTTTCAATCCTTTCCTTAAGCTCTGCTATATCTCTCTTAGAAGCAAAGTCAACTTTTGCCAGGATTCTGGCTACCTCTCTTTTTACCACCTCTCCCAACTTCTTCTGCGTCTCTTTTCCTCTCTCCAATAGCTCTCCAACGAAAGCAGAAGCGTCTGCCTTGCTTACCTTCTCTCTTCCTGTCAATTCTTTTAACAATTTCCTAGCCTTCTCTTTAGTCAAGGCGGCTAAACCTAATGTGGCTAACAATAATTTATTAGCTAAATCCGATGCTTTGAATTTCATCTTTTTCTCCTCCTCTGATACAGTCTAAAAGTTCGCTATACGAACTATCTGTTGAAAAATTTATAACCCTCTACCTTCTCTCAACCCGTGAATAGCACCAGTCATCTTCTCCATTATATGAATCAAAATTCGGCAGTCATCTACCGTCAAATTTCTCAAAATTCCCATAACGTGCCTCTTTTTGCAATAATCAACCTTGCGAATGATTCTCTTCCCCAGTTGAGTAAGATGAACATGAACTCTACGCCGATCTTTCTCATCCCTTTCCTTTTTAACGAAGTGCTTCTCTACGAGGCGACCCACAAGCTCACTTACAGTATTCACACTAACCCCTAACAACTTACTCAACTCTCCTACCATGCACTTACCTCTTCGAGTTATGGTAGACAAGGCAAAATATTGCTGGAAAGTTATTTTAGTACCATACAACTTGGGGAGCCGGGGCACCTGAAAATTCCTGGCCAGACCCGGCAATAGATCATCCATTCTTGAAGCATACTTTTTGATTTCTTTTCCCTTCATAGAGTTCACCTTTAATGAGACAATAAAAAATTTTACTTTATCTTCAAGGTTTTGTCAACAAGGTTTTAAGAACAAAATTGCAGGTTGAAACGAAGCTGACTGCGGAATCAAAACCTCACGCCCAAACTTACCCGATGACCATTTTCCAATTTATCTGCCAGTCCAAAGGCATAGTTAATGAGGTAATTCTGGTATTTGAAACCCATGCCAACCGCCAGTCCAGTATCGTCGCTATTGAATTTGTAACCAATTCTTCCTTGAACCATCTCTCGCCAGTCAAACTCAAAACCCACTGCTGGTGTAATCATCTGGTCATAAACCAGAAAGGGAAAATCTAGGCTTACTAAAATTTTCTGGCTCCCAAAGGACCTCTCGTAAGCACCCCCAACACAAATTGTTAAAGGCAGAGAATCACCTTCATCAATGAACTCGAGCTTTGTCCCAAGATTTCGAATCGCCAAGCCGAGCGTTAGCCCCCCAACCGGTGGTTCATAGAGAGCACCTAAATCGACTGCAAAGGACATGGCACTTTCCGCTTCAACAAGCCTTGAGGAGACTATTTTGAGATTTATGCCCGCCGGCAATTTCTCCATAAATTTTCGCGCAAAGCCAGCTAACACTACGAAAGACTGCTCTGCCTTCACAGTAGACTCATTTCCGTCAAGGTCAATAAGCTCAATGTCACCGGCCGTATAATAGGAAAAAGCTCCTCCAAAAACTCCTATCCGAGTCAGCTGACCATAAAGAAGGCTCATAAAATTATCATCAGCTAATCCTCGCTGATAGGTGAAGGAAGCCTCCCGATGGGGAAGGGAAATTAAGCCTGCTGGATTATAGTGAAGAACACCTACCTCTCCTCCCACCGCAGTATACGCCTCAGCCATACCACAGGCCCTAGCTCCAACAGGCTGCTCAAGTACAATTGCGCCAGATGTCCCGGCTCCTTTTGCCCATAGACTACCTGTGACTACCACAATCAGAAAAATTGAAGCAACAATTGTTTTTCTCATTTTTCCCTTTCTCCCCTTCTCCTTGTAGTGGCAAAGCGTCCCGATTCATCGGGACCGTAGGGGACGGACGCAGTTTATGCCGATTTTTCGGCATGCCGTCCCTTCCGTTGGGCGACCACGGAGGGTCGCCCCTACGTTCTCATTTCTATTTCAGAATTGCTACCTTTTTGATAGCTTTTATCCCCGGACCTTCCACATGGACTACATAGATTCCTGATGCTACCGTGTCATTTTCTGTGTTCCTGCAATTCCATTCAATGAAATCCTGATATCCAGACACACTCTTGCTCTTCTCCCAGACAAGTAGACCGTTCAGAGTGAAAATCTTCACATTTACTGTCCCTGAATCACTCGGCTGGAAATGAATCTTCGCCTTCTCACCCTTCCGGGGATTGACATATCCTTTTTCTCCCCCCTGAATCTTCACACTACCTTCTTGAGGAGGTTCAAAATGTTCGCCAAACGCTCCCTCATATTTCCTCACCCAGATGTTCAACCCCTCCCCTATAACCGTCTCCTCACCATTAACATAGACATTGCCACTTCCATCTACTGCTATGCCATAGCCTCCATCTGCATCATTGGCTACACCATTATAAGTCTTTGTCCAGATTTCATCTCCATTCGAATTGTACTTCCTCACCCAGATGTTATCCCACTCCCCTGTAACACCCTCCCAACCAGTAACATAGACACTGCCACTTCCATCTACTGCTATGCCATTGGCTCCATCCTGACTATTGGCTGAACCATTATGAGTCCTTGTCCAGATTTCACCTCCATTCGAATTGTACTTCCTCACCCAGATGTTATCCGACTCACCGGTAACGAACTCATAACCAGTGACATAGACATTGCCACTTCCATCTACTGTTATGCCATAGCCTCCATCGTTTTTATTGGCTGCACCGTCATAGGTCCTTGTCCAGACCACATCACCACCTGAATCGTATTTTCTCACCCAGATGTTAGTCAACTCCCCAGTAACATACTCATAACCAGTAACATAGACATTGCCACTTGCGTCCACTGCAATGGCATGGCCCTCGTCATTCTGACTGGCTGCACCGTCATAGGTCCTTGTCCAGACCACATCACCATCTGAATCGTATTTCCTCACCCAGATGTTCTTCCCTTCCCCTGTCACCGTTTCATAGCCAGTAACATAGACATTGCCACTCCCGTCCACTGCGATGCCATGGCCTTCATCCCAACCATCAGCCGGACCATTATAAGTCTTTGTCCAGACTTCGTCGCCTCCTGAAGTGTACTTCCTCACCCAGATGTTCGGCCCTTCCCACGTAACCGCCTTATAGCCAGTAACATAAACATTGCCACTTCCATCCACTGCTATCCCATAGCCTATGTCATCCCCTCCACCATTATAGTACCTGGTCCACACTTCGTCCCCGTCTGAATCATACTTTCTTACCCAGATGTTGGCCCATTCCCCCGCAACCCACTCATATCCAGTAAGATAGACATTGCCATTCCCGTCCACTGCAATGCCATAACCTTCATCGTCTTGATGAGCTGCACCATCATAAGTCCTTGTCCAGATTACATCTCCTTCTGCCCCAAAAATATTTCCAGAAAAGAGAAAAAATAAAATAGCCAACAAAACTGAAATTTTCCGCATTTTTCCTCCCCACCTTCCTGTAGCGGCAAAGCGAAAGC
>CAZJWT010000073.1:0-6686 GCA_964550005.1 uncultured Clostridia bacterium
TCAGTTATTAGCCCCCTCACCCCTGGCCGTGGCCCGTGCCACGGCACGGGCAGGTCTGACCCTCTCCCCTCGGGGAGAGGGGACTTTTTACTAACATTCTACCTCGGGAGAGGGGGTTTTTTACTAACCCTCTATCTCGAATGAGAGGGGACTTTTTAATGACATTTTGGCGGAAACTCCGATTTCGGCTTTTCACTTGACTTATGGGTGAAAATTGTGTATATTTTAAAGAAAGTTTGAGAATTTTGAAAGTTATTTATAAGCATATGTTTGAGCAAGTAGATTTTTATAAGGATTTCAATGTCCGTCAACGGATTGCCGAATATTGTGGCGGGGTAGAAGGCGATTTTTTGACATTCACTGCTGAGTATCTAGTCGGGTATGGGGAATTCTTGTGCAAGGAGGGTCTATCTCAGGAAGAATTCCTTTCTACTTCCCAGAATGAATTTTTCTGGATCCTGGAGAGGGGACTGGACATATTCAGGTCAATTTGGGATCGGCAAAGTATATTGAGTGTTCTCGATATAGAATATTTTAACCTCGACTATCCAGGGGAGCCTTATTTGTATCCTGAGGAGACCTTTGAGAAGTTGGAGCCAGTTTATAATGCTGTTTTGACAGTTTTTCATAGGTTGAATATAATTCCCTTGGTGGTCATGACTGGGAGAGGGTACCACTTCACTTCTCGTGTAGCTCTGGGAACGGAAACAGAAAAGAAACTGGAGGAAATTGGAAAAATAGAGGATACTCTCGCTGGCAAATATGCTACTTCTTCCGGAAGGCGACATCGTTCAGTCTCTTACTTCCACGGTCGCGTTTTCGATGGGATGGGTAGGTTAATGGAATACTTAGCTCATCTGGTTATGAAGGAGGCAAGGGGTAAAGCGAGTATTCCTGTTGTGTGTAACGAGCTGGCCGTGGAGCCGGGAAGAAAGGGAAGGGAAGCTATCTCTATAGACCTATCGATGTATGGTGACCCAATCTATTTAAGGGATGTTCGCTGTCCGTTTAGCAGTTACCAGAAGCATAAAGTTGAAAGGCATAAAGTAGGAAATGAAGTGTCTGAAAGGACTCCAGTGATGGTGGCTCTGCCCCGTCGAGGCCTGGAATCTTTACCTGAGCTGTTGAAGATTCGACAGAATTTTCAACAGGCTGTCGAGTATGCTGCGATGGGGAACACAGGAATACCAGACCAGTCGAAAGGGTTTGAAAATTTGATCAGAAGTTATACAAGGTCAAGGCTATATCAGTTCCATAAATACTTTGATTCTGAAGGACATAATGCCTATTGGGACTGGGGGAAAACATACGACCGTTACGATTTACAGAGTCTTCCTCCTTGTGTTTCTCATGCCTTGAGTGTTCCCAATGATCACCTCTTGAAGCCAACTAACCTCGAGATTTTAACCAAGGTTCTGATAGGGACGGGTTGGCATCCGAAACATATTGCGGGACTCATAAGGTCAAAATTTGAACGAGATTACGGGTGGGGGAATTTCTGGATGAGGTACGATGCGGCCACCAGAGCAGACTTTTATGTGAGGACTTTTGCTGGGTTCCTCTGCGATGGTTCTCTGGACGGGGATGAGCTTAATTGCCTTTCCCATAGAAGAAAGGGCTACTGCTGGAGACCAGACTGCGGTTTCAATTTGGAAAAGTATAAAGCAACTTTCGCCGAAGTTTAGAAAGAGATGAAGGGATAGTTTTCGGAGTCGCTCGGTTAATTGTCATTGCGAGGCGAAGCCGTGGTCCCGATGAATCGGGGCTTCACTTCGTTCGCAATGACATCTGCATATCCCTTCATCCCTGGGGAAATAGAGGTGAGGATAGTTTTCGGAGTCGCTCGGCCAGCTGTCATTGCGAGGAGCTGAGCGACGAAGCCCCGATTTATCGGGACCACGCTCCTTTTCAGTCGTTCGCAATGACATCTGCATATCCCTTCATCCCTGGGGAAATAGAGGTGAGGATAGTTTTCGGAGTCGCTCGGCCAGCTGTCATTGCGAGGAGCTGAGCGACGAAGCCCCGATTTATCGGGACCACGCTCCTTTTCAGTCGCTCGCAATGACATCTGCAACTATCCCTTCATCGTCGGGGTTTTAAGAGGCAAGTCTTGGAGACTGTTTATTGAATGGAAATTGGAATTTCGACTGGAATTCTACATAGAATGGATTTGATAGAGTCCTTAAAGTTAATAAAAGAAGCAGGGTTTGACAATATCGAAGTTTGGGCTCGGGGAGAAGAGGAAGGGAAGTTTGTTCACTACGATTACCATGATTGGGATTACACGAGGAGATTGAAAGGGAAGCTCGAGGAGCTGGCTTTACGAGTAGTTTCCTTACATGCCCCCTTCTCTCAAGAACTGGATATTTCCCAAGTGGACGAGGAGAAAAGAAAATTCGCTGTCTCTGAAATCAAAAAAGCAATTGATGTTTTATTGTTTCTTGAGGGGAACATATTAGTATTCCATCCGAGCACCGCTCCCTCACATTTTGAGAATCTAATTCAAAAGATGTACCGCCTGTCTCAGGCGAAAAAGAGCATTGACGAAGTCGTGAAATATTGCCAGGATAAGCCCGTAAGATTGGCCTTAGAGAATCAACTTCCCCATATTTTATGTGGGTATTCGGTTGACCTTTTGAAGTTAGTTTGGGAAATAAATTCTCAAAAATTGGGAATCTGTTTCGATACATCCCACGCAAATTTGGCCGAGAACGTTTACGAGGTAGTTAAGAAATTTAGGAATTGGATTATAAGCCTGCACGTTTCTGATAATCTGGGAAGTTCTGATGACCACAATATTCCTGGTATGGGGAATATAAACTGGCAACTCTTTGTCAATACATTGAAATTGATTGACTACAACGGGGTGTTTATGCTTGAGCTTCTGGAGCAGGGTAAGGGATGGGATGCTCAGAAAGTGCTAAGAGAAGCTCTTCGAAGTGTTAAGCAAATACCGGGGCTTAAAACATAGGAGTCTCAATTGAAGTATAAATCTATTCGTGGCACGCGGGATATCTTGCCGCAAGAAGTCAATAAATGGCAATATCTGGAAAAAGTTGCCAGGGAAATATTTCAAAAGTATGGGTATGAGGAAGTCAGGACGCCCATTTTTGAAGCAACAGAGCTATTCCAGAGAAGTATTGGAGAAGATACAGATATTGTAACTAAGGAGATGTACACATTTTTGGATAAGAAGGGACGCAGCCTTACTTTGAGGCCGGAAGGGACTGCCGGGGTAATCAGGGCAGTTATTGAAAACAATCTCTATCGACAAAACCGGATTACCAGGTTATACTACCTTGGTCCAATGTATCGCTACGAGAAACCACAAAAAGGGAGGCAACGTGAATTCTATCAGATTGGAGCTGAACTGATCGGTCCAGATAATCCTGCCAGCGATATAGAAATTGTTACTCTGGTTTGGGAGTTTTTCGATGCTCTCGGGTTAAAAAACTCAGTCCTTTACCTGAATAGCGTTGGCTGTCCACGTTGCCGAGGCGGGTATCGAGAAAGCCTTAAGGAATATTTTAAGGATAAAATCAAAATGATGTGCCCTGATTGTCAACGCAGGTATTCCCTCAACCCTATGAGGATTTTGGACTGTAAGGAAGAAGAAGACAGGATATATATAAAAAAATCTCCCAGGATCTCTGATTACCTTTGCAAAGACTGTCAGGAACAATTTGAAAGAGTGAAAGAGTATTTAGACTTCCTGAAAATAGATTATTCTCTCGACCCTTATATGGTTAGAGGCCTGGACTATTACACAAAGGCTACATTCGAGATAAAATATGAGGGATTGGGTGCTCAAGACACTCTTGCTGCCGGAGGAAGGTACGACCAATTAATTCGTGATTTAGGCGGTCCCGACTTGCCTGCCGTGGGTTTCGCTTTGGGTGTGGAAAGAGTACTGGAGGCTATAGAGAGAGAAAAAATTTCACTGCCTTCTAGTGCCCAAACAGATGTGTATGTGGCTGTGGTGGGCGAGGAGGCATTAAAAGAATCTATTAAATTAATTTGTGAGTTGCGGCATGAGAATTTGAAAGTTTTGAATGATTTTAATCCTAATAGCCTCAAGGCGCAGTTACGACAGGCGGATAAATGGAAGGTAAAATTTGCGCTGATTATCGGCCAGGAAGAACTTTTTAGCAAAAGAGCCATAGTGAGAAATATGAAAACAGGTGGACAGGAAATTGTCCCATTTTCTGAGCTGAAAGGATACCTGGTGCGAAACTGTTCCCGTGGCTCAGGTGGCGAGGCTCAACTTTAGAAAGGTTTGGAGTCCCCCGATGAAATCGGGGGCTTAGGTCAGGATGTAATCAACTGAAGTCGTTGCGAGCCCCGTAGGGGCGTGGCAATCCGCCCCGAAGGGTCGTTGCGAGGCGAAGCCGTGGCAATCTCTTGCCCAATGACGAGATTGCTTCAGGACTTCGTCCTTCGCAATGACAATAAACTTCGTTCGCAATGACACTCCGTGTCTGTTAGGAAGCTATGTGCAAAAGTTGGGAGTGGCGAAGCGAAGCTTCGCAATTATAACGTCCCGATTTATCGGGACTACTCCAACTTCCGCTTTAGCGGAAGGATGAGTTGAAGATGTCTAAGTTGAAAAGAACCCACACATGTGGGGAATTAAGGAAGGAAAATATTGGACAGAAGGTAATCCTCTCGGGATGGGTGCACAGGTGGCGAGATCATGGGGGAGTCATATTTATTGACCTAAGGGATAGAGAAGGAATTACTCAGATTGTCTTTGGTCGCCAGGAAAAGACTGGTTCCCAGGCTCGAGAATTGGAGGCTCTGGCTCGGAAGCTGAGGGCTGAGTACGTTATCAGCGTAGCAGGAATAGTTGCTCCCAGGCCGGAAGGGACAGCTAATGCTCAGTTACCGACGGGCGAAATTGAGGTCTTACCAGAAGAGGTGGAAATTCTAAACAAAGCGGAAACACCTCCCTTTGAAGTCAGTGACCTGGTGGATGTGGCTGAAGAAGTGAGGTTGAAGTATAGGTACATCGATTTAAGACGGCGGAAGATGCAGAGAAACCTGTTCCTAAGGAATAGAGTGTATAAAGTAACAAGGAACTTCTTTGACGAGCATGGCTTCATAGAGGTGGAGACGCCATTTTTGGGCAAATCTACTCCGGAAGGGGCGAGAGATTATCTGGTTCCTAGCCGGCTTAATCCCGGGAGTTTCTTTGCTCTGCCGCAGTCGCCCCAGCTATTTAAGCAGTTATTAATGGTTGGCGGAATAGAGAAATATTTTCAGATTGTAAAATGTTTTCGAGACGAAGACTTGCGCAAGGACCGTCAACCCGAGTTCACACAGATAGACTACGAGATGTCTTTTGCTGATGAACAGGATGTTATTTCTATAACTGAGGAACTAATGGCGCGAGTGTTTAAGGAAGTACTGAAAGTAAATATTTCCCTTCCCTTTCCAAGAATCACTTATGAGGAATCATTCCGTAGATATGGGACGGATAAGCCGGATATCAGGTTCGCTATGGAATTGAAGGAGATTTCAGATATTGCTGAAAAGAGTGACTTCAAAATTTTTAAAGAAGCGCTTGAAAGAGGCGGCATTGTTTGTGCTTTGAATGCTAAGGGTCTTGCTGAAGCTAGCCGAAAGGAACTTGATGAGTTAAAAGAAATGGCTGGTGATTGTGGAGCAAAAGGCCTGGCCTGGATGAAAATGACCGATAAAGCATTCCAGTCACCTATAACCAAATTCTTCAAAAAGGAAGAACTGGATGCAATTGCTGAAAGGACTGAGGCCAAAGAAGGGGATTTGGTGCTCTTTGTTGCCGATAAAGCAGAAATTGTCTATGATGCTCTAAGCAGGCTTCGGACATTTCTCGGTGAGCGCTTAAATCTAATTCCGCGCATGCCCCCTGATTTAGATTATTTCTTTTCTGACCGGCTCGATATCGCTAAGGAGTCAGGTTTCTTTTCTTTCATCTGGATTGTGGACCCACCCCTTTTCGAATATAATGAAGAAGAGAAAAGGTGGGAATCCGTGCACCACCCATTTACTGCACCCAAGGAAGAAGCTCTTCCTTTCTTGGAAAAGTTAATGGAGCTACCGAAAGATATGGAAGAAATTCCCAAAATCCTTTCCCGTGCATACGACCTTGTGCTGAACGGCTACGAGATAGGAGGTGGATCCATCAGGATTCATCAGAGAGATTTACAGAGAAAGATATTCCAATTATTGAAGATTCCCCATCAGGAAGTTGAGGAGAAATTTGGATTTCTGCTCGAATCTTTGGGATACGGAGCTCCGCCCCACGGGGGATTTGCTTTTGGGCTGGATAGATTGGTTATGATTTTGACTGGGAGCAGTTCCATCAGGGATGTAATTGCTTTTCCCATGACCCAGAAAGCTTTCTCTCCTTTGACTAACGCTCCTTCCACAGTCTCAGAGAAGCAATTAAAAGAATTACACCTGAAACTGGAAAAATAGAATTAATTATAAATCATAATTAAAGAGGGGGGTGAGGAAATGAAGAGATTTTCAGGGTTGTTTCTATTAAGTCTTTTTCTGGTAGTGTTGACAGGATGCCCAAAAAGGCCTTTAGTTGCACCGGTTGATCAGGCCATGCTGGATGCAGAGCAAGCTATTGCCTCTGCCACTGAGGCAATAAATCGCGCCCGGGACGTCGGTGCTGATGTTACAGAAGCAGAGGCTTT
>CAZJWT010000074.1:0-2523 GCA_964550005.1 uncultured Clostridia bacterium
GAAAAGAGCCTAAGGGAGATTTAATTTTGAACCGATATATGCTTGTAAACTGCAAGGGAAAGTCAGCAATTACATGAGCCAGAAGCAACCTGTAGAAAATAAACATTTCCTAACCTTTACTCCCGAATTGCCATTGCGCACCCTTCGCCTTCTGTCATTCTGAGCGAAGCGAAGAATCTCGAAGCGCAAAAAATGACTCTGACCCCTTTTCCACTTTTCCAATGACATTTGACCGAGCGACTCCGAAAACTATCCCTTCATCCTATCTTTAACCCCAAAACTTCATACACCTGAATTAACTCAGCTTTCCCTCTGATGTCCATCGGCTCCAGAACTCTCGCCTTAACGATATTCTTCACCTCTCGATAAGTGTTTTCACTGATTAGAATCTGGTCAGGCTTTGCTACCTCTTCCAGACGAGCAGCCAAGTTCACTGAATCGCCAATAGCAGTATACTCCATCCGTTGAAGAGAACCAATATTTCCTATGACAGCTTCTCCTGTATTAATACCTATACCTATTTTTATTGGTTCGATTCCTCTTGCCAGCAAACTCCTTCCCAATAATTCTACCCTTTCCTGCATCTCCAGCGCAGCCCCCAATGCCTTCTCGGCATGATTGTCCACTTCGATGGGAGCGCCATAAATCGCCATAACAGCATCTCCTATGTATTTATCTAAAGTTCCATGATATTTAAAAATTATTTCCGTAATCATAGTAAAAAATTCGTTCAAGATACTGACAACTTCTTCGGGAGCCATACGGCTCGCCATCTCGGTAAAGCTCCGGATATCAGCAAAAAGAATAGTAACTTCCCTCCTCCTCCCGCCTAGAACAACCCTATCGGGATTCGTCAACAACTCCTCCACAACCTGGGAAGAAACGTATCTCTGAAAAATGCTCTTTATTCTCTTCTTCTCCTTCTCTTCACCAGCATACTTATAAATGATAGTAGATAGATAACTGAAAAAGATTATAGTCCCTGGATAGACAACAGTCAAGCAGAGAGACTTCTGGCTAAAGGAGTAGAAGGCTAAAAACAGATAGGTTATTAGAAGAGAGAAGGCAAAGAGCGCTCCTCTTAATGGTCTCATACGGGGAATTGAAATTCCCATTACCATCGCCAGCGCGAAAAGGAGGAGAACATTTTTTCCTCTGGACACAGGAATCAAGAAGTCCTGGTTTAGAATACTACTTATTGTGCTTGCCAGGACTCCCACCTGAGGATAGACAGGAACAAAGGGAATTGCCCTCAGGTCACTCGAGCCAGTAGCGGTAAGACCAATAAGAACTATCTTGTCTTTGAAATCGGAAAGCCTGATAACAGGCTCTTCGCCAATTTCTGCCTGCTTGTATGACTGCAGGACTTGAACAAAGTCGCTCGTCCAGAGACTTCCAATACCACCCGGGTAGTTTACTAACATTTGCCCTTCCATATCTATCGGTATCTTTATATTTCCCAGCTGAGAACCTTTCAATTCAACATATCGCCCTGGCATTACCCTGATGTTATTCTTTTCCACACCCAGATAATCGGAAACAAGTTTCAGACTGAAGGAAGGATAGAGCCTTCCCTGATACTCCATTATCAGAGGAACTCTACGGGTGGTCCCATCCATATCGGGTATGACGTTAACAAAACCTGTTCCCTTCATATTGGCTGCCAGCTCTATTATGGGAAGCGTTGCCTCGCTTGCCGGAAGGAAGTGCTCTTCCTTTCTTATTTGATAACTCAAAGCAAACTCCTCTATATTAACCTGAGGACCCGTCTCACCTTTCATTTCTTTCTCTTCTTTCATAGTAAAAAAGAAGGGGTAATAGACATTGCCTGTCTCCTTAGTAGCCTGAGCAAGAAAGCGGTCATCTTCTGGAAAATCGGAAGCAGGCTCTGTGAACAGCACATCGTAAGCAATAGCTCGAGGCCCATACTGAGAAAGAGCATGGATTAGAGCTGCGTGATATCTCCTTCGCCACGGCCATTTTCCCAGGACTTTAGTCGACTCATCTCCCATAAAAACAATCTGTATGATAGGATTAATCTTCCTCTCACCCCTGAGCTGGAAGCGATAATCCTGAGTTCTCAATTCAAAAGACTCACCCAGCCTCAAAAGATATAGAACAGCAACTACTACGGCCACAGCCAAACTCAATAGTAGCCCAGCGCGCTGAGGAGAAATTAGTCTCCAAATTCTCCTGATAAATTTATTGAAATAGTCACTCAAGATGTTCCCCTTCAGTGTAGGGGCTCAATTTATTGAGCCCCGATTTACCAATCGGGGTTCGATGAAGCGAACCCCTACATTCTTCTGTAGCAGCAAAGCGTTGTCATTGCGAGGGAGCCCCGCACAACAAATGTGCGGGATAAACTCCACGACTGAAGCAATCTCAAGATTGCCACGTCCCGATTTTCAATCGGGACTCGCAATGACATGATTATTCAGCAGAGCTTCGCTCTGCCGCTACCTATATTTAAGAACAGTATTAAAAACTTAAGCTAAGTCTGGTAATAAATCCATGACCCTC
>CAZJWT010000074.1:2623-6667 GCA_964550005.1 uncultured Clostridia bacterium
GAGTAAGAGTAACCCCTGAAGTAATTGAGAGCGCCTGAGTCAGGTTACCTGTCAAATTGAAGCCTCCTGTAAGTGTAGAGAGGTCATTAGAAGAATCGGTCTTGTCCCGAAAATCGGACAACTGCCCGCTCGAGGAGAGAGTGAGGTTTTTCAAACTGTGGGAAAGTCCTAAAGAGAAAGTTTGAGTATTGTTTTCCAAGGCAGAACGGGGCTTACCCATCATTTGATTCAAAGAGTAGCCAAGGCTCACATCCGGTAAATTGCCCATAGGAAAATCTACGCCACCGCTGAAAATGGACTGGGTTGAGGTGACCTCTGACGGGTCTTGAGCGAGATTATCCCTATACTCATTAAACCCCAAAGAAAGGCCAGCAAAACCCAAACCCTCGTAATCTGTAAGAATTTCGTAACCAGCTCTATCATTGGTAACCTCAGGGCTGGCTAATGAGAAAAAGTCTGGTTGAATCCTTTCATAAGCTGCGTCAAAAGAGAATTTTTCCCTCTCTATTGATGATTCGAACTTATAACCATAATCACTAACTTTCTGCTTTGGAGAGCCCGTTGGTTCCTCCCAGTAATTACTGTAAGCATATTCACCGTTCAATTCTATTCCACCACCCCATTTCCAATTAATACCCATCCCCGCTACTCCGTTCTTAGCCGGAGTCAAACTGGGTCCCCATTCGTCCTTATCCTCATCCAAAGATTTTTCATTATCGTCACTAAAGACATAAGAAGTATTTATAATAAAATTTTGCCGCAAGTCCACCTTCTCCTGTACTCCATAGACGTAACGAGAGAAAGTCCCATTCGTAGAAGTTGAGCCTTTAACTGCCTCTTCCGAACGGGCAATAACCAGGCCAGTGGAGAACCTTCCCTCACTAACTATGGCACCTCCCAGCGCACCCAGTCCGTATAGAGTTAGCGGAGAGAAACTGGGCATAATATCCCCTGCCGATAAGTTAAAAAGTGGGCTATAATAATTGAACAGGATTGTATCCAGGTCGAACTTATCTTCAATGGTATGGTATGTATAAACATTTAACGAAAAAGCCCTGTCAAAGAAGCGACCAATTAAATTAAGACTGATATTGCCCGTATAATCTTTCCACTCCTCACGAGAACTATTCTCATAAGAGGTAATGAAGTTCCCACCAATTTTAAATGGAAAGGCAGCTTGGGGAGCTAGCGCAATGGGCATAACGCTAAAATCGTAATAATCGCTGTAGAAGATAATCTCATTCAAATAGGTGAGAGAAATTCTCCAATAGTAGGTGCCAGAATAGTTTCCGGGAACCTGAAATGGAATGTAGAGTGAAACAGTCCCCCCAGCCCCAACATCCACCCTACCCTTCACAGAGTCGGTCTTTATAAGATAGTTCTTATCAGCATCATAGATTTCGGCTCTCAAAGAATATTCCCCTGCTATCCATTTCTCTGTCCCTGTATTTACCATGATTACCTGGAAGGTCAGTGTTTCTCCCGCTTTAACCGGGTGGGGTGAAGGAACCGCTAACTGAACCTTTCCCACATAAGAACCAGAGGCGCTGGAAGGCAAAAGGGACAAGAAAATAGGAAAACAAAGAAAAAAAATAAGAAAGTGAAAAAGCGAATTAAGTCGAGCACCCCAGCTTGTCGACAAGAGGCAACTTTTATGCGAGAATAACACCGTGGTATTCTCCATTTATGTGTTTTAAATTAACATATTTTAGGGATTATGTCAATAAAAAACCCCTGTATTCTCCGAATACAAGGGCCATTTTTTTCCTTATTTTGGGCGACCACCCCGATACATCGTGGTAAACTGCGTGTCGCCCCTACAATGTAGGGGACGGACTCTGTGCCGTCCCTATGTTAGGTTTTCGCACTATCTTTTAAATTTCAACCTTAGACTCTTCTCTCCCTCCTCGTCCTTAATCTTCAGAATCAAATCTTTCTCCTTGGCTGGAACTATACTGATATCACTAATTGCTGAATCGAGGTCGGAATATGTGGCTGAAACAGTCAATTTCTCAGAACGGGAATCTTTCAACATAACTTCTCCCCTGCCTCCCTCCAATTTGACTCTTGCCGGAAAAGTTCCCCAGCTCTTCCCACCATCCAGAGAGTACTGGATTGTCCCTGATGTAGAGGTCAGGAGAATTTCTTCTCTAAAGTCGCCTTTCCGACTACCACCGCTATCCAGAGCCTCAATAGTAAGCTCAAAGGGAAGACCAGCCACCTGTTCGGAGGATTCCGGTTCTATCTTCAAACTCCCTTTTTTCTCTATTTCCTCCTGCCATTGGGGTTCGAGTTCAAGGTCGACTTCTTCGGGTGGTTGGGGAGCCTGATTCGGTCGCACCACCGTCCTCTTCGCCTTAGTTAATGTCACACTTCCCAGTTCATTCCATACCTCAACAATCCCCTTATATACCAGAAAACTGGTAAGTCTGTCCTTTCTTACCCTGGTATTAAATTCCGTCCCTCTCACAGCAGCCACTGCCACTGGCGTATGCATCTCAAATTTGACTCCCTCTATCATTATCTTTGAGAAAATCTCACCAATGAGGAGGTCAATGGCATTCTTCATCTCCCTCTCTTCTGTTATCTGGATGGTAAATGTAGAACTCTCGTTAATCTTCAATTCTATACCATTAGCGAAAGTAATTCCTGCTTTAGAATTTGGACCTGTCTTTAACTGATCACCCTCGTACAGGAACATCCCTTTTTCCGCGTCCACCCACTTCTCAGTCCCATAAGGAAGAATCATTAATGTCCCTGAAATAGAGGTAACAACAGCCGCCACTTTCGTCTTCTCCTCCGCCCAGCAAGTTGCAGTGTGAATGTAAGAAAATGAAACGAGAAACAAAAATAATACCAGCATGGAAATTATCGGAAATTCTTTCCCAATTTTCCACCTGTTCACTTTTTTCACCTCTTTACCATCTCACTGTCTCGTTGCGCATATCTCGTAGGGGACGGACTCTGTGCCGTCCCTACTGGGTGGCCACGGAGTGCCACCCCTACAGGGCAACCACCCCGATACATCGGGGTAAACTGCATGTCGCCCTTACGTCACTATTTCACCACTTCTATTTCCGCACCAACAACCATCGCCTTGCCTTTCTCGAACCTCATCAACTCTTTATTAATATCTCCTTCGGGAATGATGGTTACTTCGCTAAGAACATAACCTTCCAGTTCTTTTAAAATGTCCAAATCCTTTATGAACTTTTTAATAATACTCCAGACCTCGGCCAGTTCATAGACTTTATATTCAAAAGTCAAGGTAAATGTCTCGGTAAGCATATTATTCTTCATATTGTCATCAGGAAAATCTACCGCCGCACTGACAGTCACCATCTTTTCTCGACTCGCTCCACCCAGAAAGGCTAAAGTTTTCGTCTCGCCAGTATTGATGAAGTCCAACACCTGATAAGGAATAACCGGCACGCCATTGACATAGAGATTGACACGAGTATTGGAAATCCCCGTCCCGCCTTGATTTTTCACTAAAACATTGAATTTTAGCTCACTTACTGTGCTTTCCTTATCTAAGACGATATCAGTCACAGCCAGGTCTTTTGTAGCGGTGGAAGGGGCTGTCTCCTTGAGAGTGAAAGAGAAGGGAACAGGCGTCTTAGCAACCACATTTCCTCCGCTATCCAACCCCTCTACCTTCCACCAATAGAGGACACCTCCTGCCAGTTTGTGTCGGGGGTCTTGAGGACTGGTAGGATATTGAAAGTAGGTCGTTTGCGGGTCGGAATATTCCCCTTTTCCTGTCTGAAAGAGACAATTATAGAAACCTTTATCATCGTCAACATAGACCCTGTACTTTGTAGCCCCAGAAGAGACCCACCTGAAGGTCAAAGGTTTATCAATTAAGTCCCTGGCCCCATTTGCAGGATATGAGAGCGTAAGCGAAGGTGAGTAAACATAAAAGTCCATCGCTTTAGTAGCAAAGTCCGTGCCACTATCATATTCCACATTTACCACTGCAGTATAGATATATTTACCAGAACCTTCATAAAAATCGCCAATAGGTATATTCTTTATACTGGA
>CAZJWT010000075.1:0-6628 GCA_964550005.1 uncultured Clostridia bacterium
TGGAGTTTCTCATTTGCCCTTCTTTTGATTAGCCCAATTATCTTTTCATCCAAACCCCAAGCTGTCTTTAGCAATAATTCTTTGCGCTCCTCATCAAAAATGAAAAGAGAGCCTCCGTCTGCCTTGGAACCTTTAACACAAGAGTTCATAATTAGAATGTATAACTCTTCCAATCCTATAGAAAGGTCTGTCCTTTGACTGAGTCGTTCAAACTCAGCCAGGACCTTCTTTTCTCTAAGGCGATCCCAGAGGAGCCTTGTTACTGGACCCTTCATAACTTCGATATTTGAAGATTGGCCTATCCTCTGGATTTCTCCATCTACTTCTGGATCATCACTCAGATTGAGGATGGCATCTACTTTCTTCTCTTTAAGCAAATCGTGGAAATCTCTTGCCGTGGGAATTCCCAACTTCTTAGCCAGCTCCATTCCACTGGAATTTTGCATCCGATCAGCGATACCCGCAATTCGTAACTCCTCATCTTCGTGTAATGTTTCGATAATCGCTGTGCTTCTTCTTCCTCCCCCAATGATTATAATATGTCTTCTTTTCTCTTTATTCATTGTTTTACATTATACCATTCTAATTCGACTTTGTCAAATACCCAAAACTTCCGCTAAAGCGGAAGGTGGGCGAGCAAGCACGCCCCTACGCGACTATGTGCTAAAGCACATAGCTTCCCAAGAAAGTCCCGATGTATCGGGATTGATTATTTCTCAACCTAAACCCTGCTTTTAAGCAGGGGCAGGCCTAATTTTTTTGTAAATTGGACATCCTTCTCTATCCGATCCATCAACTTCTCAGGCGTTGGAAATCTCATTTCTCTCCTTATTCTTTTTATAAGAGAGACTTCCAACTTCTGCCTGTAGAGATTCCCTTTGAGATTGAAAATGTGGACTTCCACCACCGGCCGCGCATATCTCTCGGTCATATCTTGATAATGAAATCTGTGGCGAAGGGGGAATGTGGGACGCATGCCAATATTGGCAACTCCCATCTGCTTTTTTCCCCTAACATTAACCAGAACAGCATAGACTCCTTGAGGTAAGATGACATTTCCAGAAATATCTAAATTTGCCGTGGGGAAAGATAGTTTCTTTCCTCTGCCGCTCCCCCTTCTGACTATACCATTAATACTATAGTATCTTCCAAGTAGACGCTTTGCCTTCTCTATTTTGCCCTGCCAGAGCAATTGGCGAATCTTGCTGGAACTTACTTTAATATTATCTATTTTAACCTCACCCACAGTAGTTACTGCAAAGCCACACTTTCTTCCCAATCTTTTGAGTAACACTACATCTCCCGAGCGGTTCTTGCCAAAACGGAAGCCCGGGCCTACCACCACTCTTCCCGCACCCATCCTCTTATAAATCACCCTGTTAACAAATTCTTCTGGGTCTATCTGGGCAAGTTTGCGATTAAAGTGTACGACGAGCATTACATCAATGCCCAGATTTCTGATTATCTCTTCCTTTTGTTTCAGAGTTGTAATTGAGCCGACTTTCTCTCTTTCTTCTCCTATTACCGCCCGAGGGATCGGTTCGAAAGTTACCACAACCGATGTCTTGCCATTCCTCCTCGCTATCTCCTTCGTAGTGTTAATAACTTCTTGATGGCCACGATGGACTCCGTCAAATGTCCCCAGAGCAACCACACTATTTACCAACTTTTTCCTCAATTTCGATAGTCCCTTTATGACTTCCATTGCTTATGTACCAAAGTATTATTTCAATGTACCCCTAAGTTAAAAACTCTCAATAACTTAAATTCCCTCACACCAGACGCAGGCTCTACTTTAGCCAGAGCTATCAAATTTCCATCTTCATCGAACACTCTAAAGGTCCTTTCGGCATTGGCAATTTCTGAAGGAGATAAGGAAATATTTGTGACTTCTGAACTCATTATCTGCCTACCCATTCTAATTCCGCGACCCATCCAGCGGGTAACTACAACGCTAGGAAAGTCGGATAATGCTTCTGATATAGATTGAACTTTTTGGTGAAACAATTCTTTCCTATCCCAGGAAAGAGCATCATTTAATTTGAAATTACCTATACGTACCCGGACTAAATGTGACATATAGGCTCCACAACCCAAAGCCTCTCCTATGTCGTGGCAGAGAGTGCGCACGTATGTACCAGAGGAACAAATGGCGCGGAAACTGACTCTGGGCATATCGTAAGATAAAAGTTCCAATTTTTTAATCTCAACTTTCTGAGGAGTTCGTTCAATCACATTTCCCTGGCGAAAAAGCTGGTATAGCCTTCTTCCACGGTATCTCTTGGCTGAGACCATGGGAGGAATCTGTTCCTGTATTCCCAGAAATTTCTCGAAAACCTGGCTTAGCTCTGTTAGTTCTACTCTCGGTTCAGTCCTTCTCAAAATTTCGCCTTCTCCATCCTGTGTGGAGGTACTGGCTCCTAAAACCATCGTCGCTTGATACTCTTTCTCCAGTCCCATTAAGTATGCGGAAATTTTGGTTGCCTCACCTAAAAGAATAAGAAGAACCCCTTTTGCCTGGGGATCGAGTGTTCCGGCGTGGCCTGCTTTTATCGCTGAAAGGAAGCTCTTCACTTCCTGGACTACAGCAAAAGAAGTTAAGCCCCCTGGCTTATCAATATTGAGAATGCCGTCTTTCAGCTGTTGCAGCCTTATTTACCTCCTGGGAAACAGCATTTATGATTTTCTGTTTAACCTCTTCCAGAGACCCTTGAATTGTGCACCCAGAAGCATTTCGATGACCGCCTCCACTGAATAATTTTGCAATTTTACTCACGTCTACTTTTCCCTTTGAACGAAAACTAACTTTAATCTGATTGGGAAGGATAGTTTCACTGAAAAGAATTCCCACTTCCACTCCTTCCACATTTCTAGCGAAGTTAACAAATCCCTCAGCCTCGTCTTCCTTGGCGCCAGTGTCTTTATACATATCTTGCGTAATCAAAAGGTGAGCAATCTTTCCACTAGCGGCCACTTCCAATGTGCTTAAAGTTAATGATAGCAATTTTAATCCTGCTCTAGTCCTCGCCTCATAAATTTTCTGAGCAACCAACTGTGGGGAGATTCCCTTCTTTATGAGCTCAGATGCAATTTCATGGCATCGGGCAGTAGTGTTAGCTTCTTGAAATCTGCCTGTATCGGTCAGGATGCCCACATACAGGGCTAATGCTTCCTCCTCGGTTACTCCAAAATGTGACTCTTTGAACAGGTCGTAAAGTTCTTCGGCAACAGACGATGCTTCAGGTTCAACGCAATTGTAATCTCCGAATAGTTCGTAGTCTATATGATGGTCCATGTTAATTACAATTTTCACTCTGTTTTTGATGTCTATTATATTTCCTGTTCTCTGGAGGTCACTACAGTCCAAAATAAAGCCTACATCAAAATCTTTCTCTACTTTCTCTATGATGTGAATATCACTACTATGTGGCAAAAACTGGTAAACCGCCGGAACAGGGTCACGATTTGCAATGTAGACATCCTTGCCTAATCGTTTCAATAGGGAGCTGAGAGCTAACTGTGCGCCTATCGAGTCGCCATCTGGCCTGGTGTGAGAAGAGATAAAAAATGTACGGTTTTCTCGAATTACCTGTATAATCTTATCGATTATCTTCTTTTTTTCTTTCCTGAGTCCCTCTTGCATTGTTTCTCTCTTCCTGAATTTTGTTAATCAACTCATCGATTCGGGCAGCTCTTTCGATTGTCTCGTCGTACTGGAAAACAATTTCCGGGGTATACCTCAACCTAATTCTCTGACCAACGTGGTAACGTACAAAAGACGTCATCTTTTTCAGTAATTTTTCCGTAGATATTCTTTCCTGTTCTGAGCCGTAAACTGTAAAATAGACCTTAGCATGCTTCAAGTCATCTGTAACTTTGACTCCAGTTATAGTAACAAAGCCCAATAGAGGATTCTTTATCTGCTTTTGCAGGATCGCATTAATCTCTTTTTGGATTAACTGGGCTACTCGTTTTGGTCTTTTAAGAGGCATTTCTCCAACCATTAAGGAAGAGCGAGAACACGAGGAATGATGGGGTTTAGTGGTTCTCTATCATAAAATCATAATCGATGATTTCTACTTTTTTCGCTTCCCGAACAAACTCAACTATCCTGTGACTTATTGTTTGTGCCTGTTTCCTGTTGGAACAAACCAATGCAATTCCCAGAGTAGAACGCTGCCATAAATCTTGACTATCCACCTCTGATATGGAAACGTTGAATCTGGCTTTTACTCTATCTTTTAGGCTGCTAACCACTCTTCTCTTTTCTTTGAGAGACCTCGGCTTCTCGGAAAGATATAGAGTAATCCATCCTAAGCTAAACACCATCTCATTATCCAATAGTGACGTAGCCTTGCACTAAGAAATTGAAAGCGATAGTTTGCGAGCAATTTTCTCTAAGGTGAAGGCTTCAAGAATGTCGTTCTCTTTTATGTCATTAAAATTTTCCAGCCCTACTCCACATTCGAAGCCAGACTCCACTTCCCTCACGTCGTCCTTAAACCTTTTCAGAGAAGACATTTTACCTTCATAAATTATAACATTGTCACGCAATAAGCGCACTTTACTCTGCCGTGAAATCTTTCCCTTAGTGACAAGACAACCTGCTACCGTACCTGCCTTTGGGATATTGAAGGTGCGCTTTACTTCAGCTCTGCCCAATGGGATCTCCTTGAACTCAGGCTCCAGGAGGCCCTCCATCGCTTCCTTCGTCTCCTCCACCGCTTCATAGATAATCCTATAAGTATGGATATCAACACCCTCTTTTTCAGCTAACTCTTCAGCGCTCGGTTCTGGACGAACATTAAAGCCGATAATAATTGCATTAGAAGCAGCGCTTAACATCACATCGCTTTCATTGATTCCACCCACTCCCCTGTGAACTATGTTTAAAGTTATTTCCTGAGTAGTCAATTTTTGCAGAGAATCGCAGAGCGCTTCAACGGAACCTTGAACATCAGCCTTGACAATTATTTTGAGTTCCTTAAGCTTCCCCGATGCAATCTGCTCATGCAAGTCCTCTAATGTAATTCTCCTTCTCCGGTATAGAACCTCTTCCCGTCTGATTCTCTGCCGTATCTCACTAATTTCTCTTGCTGCTCTATCACTATCTAAGGCATAAAATTTGTCGCCGGCCTGGGGTAGACTCGAAAATCCTAATACCTCTCCCGGCATAGAAGGACTGATGCTTTTAACTTTTTTACCCCGATCGTTAATTATAGCTCTCACCTTACCTGCCGAGAAACCGGAAACAAAAGCATCGCCAACTCCTAACGTGCCAGATTGCACCAACACAGTGGCCACGGGACCGCGCTGCTTATCTAATCTCGCCTCAATAACTGTCCCCCGGGCTTTCTTATTGGGATTCGCTCTCAATTCCAACATCTCCGCTTCCAAAAGAATCATCTCTAAGAGATGATCAAGACCAATCTTTTCTTTAGCAGAGACTTCCACAAAGATGACCTTACCTCCCCAATCTTCAGAAACAAGGTTATATTGACTCAACTCCTGCTTTACCTTCTCAGCGTTAGCATTGGGTAAGTCTACTTTATTCACTGCCACCAAAATTGGCACACCTGCTGCACGGGCATGGTCTATAGCTTCTACGGTCTGAGGCTTGACCCCTTCATCAGCAGCCACAACTAAGACGATTATATCGGTCACCTGAGCCCCCCGAGCTCGCATCGCTGTAAAGGCTTCGTGGCCTGGCGTATCCAGAAAAACGATATCCCCCTTATCCAAACTGACACGGTATGCCCCGATATGTTGCGTAATTCCACCCGACTCCTTGGCAATAATCTTGGATTCTCGAATCGCATCCAATAGCGATGTCTTTCCATGGTCTACATGTCCCATTATAGTTACTATCGGCGGACGGGGCTGGAGTGAGGATTCGTCTTCTTTTTCCTCCTCGAGAAATTCTTCTCCATACAAGGGAACTACTTCCACTCCGAAACCGAATTCTCCTGCAGCAAGGGTAGCAGTATCCATATCCAACCTTTGGTTAATTGTAGCCAGGATACCCTGAACCATCAACTTCTTAATAAGTTCATTTACTTTTACTCCCATCTTATTGGCCAGCTCACTCATTGTAATCGTTTCGTCTATCTTAACGATTTTGGTGGGAGGTGGGGGAACCTTTATTTCTTTCTTAATTTCTTCTTTTACTTCAGGAACTACTTTTCCCTCCTCCTTCATCTTTTCGACCACAAGTGTAGCCTTCTCAGGGATTTCCTCCACTACCGGTTTTTTAGTTTCAAGGACAGGAGGAATTGAACGAGCAAGAGGAGATTTTTCTTTGGGAACGGCTCGTTTAGCGGCCTTCCTCCGCCGCTTAAGGGGCACCTTTTCTTTTTTAACCCCGACCGCTCTCTTTTTCACTACCTTACTTACTGCTTTTTTCCTGGAGATCTTTTTCTTAACAGAAACCTTATCCTTTTCCTTACTTGCAAATGAACCTTTGATTCTTCTCACTTCCTCAGGAGTCAGAGAATCTTCAGGGCTTTTCACGCCAATTTTAAACTCAGAAGCTTTTGCCAATAGTTTCTTATATGTAATATTCAGTTTTTTAGCCAGTTCTTTTACCTTCACTTGTCTCGCCTTCTTTCTTGGCACCCTCATAAATCTT
>CAZJWT010000076.1:0-6605 GCA_964550005.1 uncultured Clostridia bacterium
TGGGTGTATAAGTTGCGTAGGGGCGACCCTTGCGGTCGCCCGCAGGAAGGGACGGCACAGAGTCCGTCCCCTACAGAGGAAGGCAAAGCTTGCGCTTTGCCGCTATAAGCTCCAGAAAAGGGTGAGATGTGAGAAAAGTTTTGGAAAATGGTGTGATAATTTTTATGCTTTTGGTCATGTGGACTTCAGCCTGTGAGGTTAAGAAGAAGAGGGAGGAAACAGGGAAACTCGAAAAGGCCACAGTAACTGAGAAGGAGTGGGGAAATGCGCCAGACTTTACTCTTCCAGATCTTGACGGAAATAGTTTAACTCTTTCAGACTTTAAGGGAAAAGTTATTATTCTCGATTTTTGGGCCACCTGGTGTCCTCCTTGCCGGATGGAAATTCCAGATTTTGTAGAGCTCTATGAAAATTATAAAGATGAAGGCTTGGTTGTCATTGGGGTCAATCTGGACGGAGGAGATAGCCGTCCCATTAAACAATTTTCAGAAAAGTATAAAATTAATTACCCTATAGTCATTGGCAATGTCAAGGTGACCGAAGATTACGGAGGAATTAGAGCAATTCCCACTACTTATGTCATAGATAGAATGGGCGATATCAAAAAGAAGTACGTCGGTTATCAGCCCAGAACCACTTTCGAAGGCGAGGCTAAGAGATTACTGGAAGTTCCCTGACAGGCATTCAAATAGTTGCAGTGTAATGGTAATGAAAATTTTAATAAAGGGCATGATTGAAACCTCGTTACTCGATTGGGATGGAAAGATTGTTTCCACTCTATATACGCCTTATTGTAATTTCAGATGTCCCTACTGTCAAAACGCAGGGCTAGTCCTGAATCCTGACCAATATGAGACAGTTCCCTTCGAAGTAATTTCCAATTTTCTGATAAGCCATCGAAATTGGATTGATGGAATATGTCTTACCGGCGGAGAACCCTGCCTGTTTGAAGATTTACCAGAATTTCTAAAAAAAATTCGCAATTTAAGAATGGAGATAAAAGTTGACACTAATGGCACTTTCCCGGAAATGTTGAAGAGAGTGATAGATATGGGCTTGGTTGATTATGTGGCTATGGACATTAAGGCGCCCTTAAATCTTGATGCCTATAAGGAATCGGCAAGGATAAAAAGTAAAGAATTATTTGATAAAGTTAAGGAAAGTGTTAACTTAATAATTGATTCTGAAATCGACTACGAATTCAGAACCACGGTCGTTCCCAGTCTCCACAGCGAGGAGGACATCCTGGAAATCGTACGAGAAATAGAAGGAGCAAAGAAATATGCTTTGCAGAACTTTTCTAACCGAGAAACAATGGACCCTGAATTCCAAAAGATAGCTCCCTATAGGATCAAAGAATTGCAAGAGATTTGCCAACTCACTCTTAAATATGTTCAGAATTGCGTGGTTCGGGGAAAGTAAAAACTGGAGTAGCCCCGATTTATCGGGACGTCTTAAAGCGCAGAATAAAGTCTGCTACTCAATGAGGTACTCGGGGTCGTCCCTGACCCCGAGGGAGAACAGGTTTTGTCCCGACAAGTCGGGACTACCGTATTTCGTTTGACACTCCAGACGCAGACTAAAGTCTGCTACTTAATGAGGTACTCGGGGTCGTCCCTGACCCCGAGGGAGAATCGGAGCTAGTACAGGAAAGTTGGAATATTTTTATGAAAAGAATTACGATCTTTTCCATAAACAGAAGCGATAAGAAAGGCACTGTCAAAAAGCCCATAAAAGAGGCAATCCTCAGGAGAAATTGGGGATTGGTGGGGGATGCTCATGCAGGTTTATCAAAACGTCAGGTGAGCCTTTTAGGAATAGAAAACATTAGAAAGTTCATTACTGAATCGGCAAAACTCGAGGGCTCCAAGAATGTGAAGTTTGATATCGGACCAGGAGATTTTGCGGAGAATATTACCATTGGGGGCTTTGACCTTAATGGCTTAGGGATTGGCACAAAGTTGAGGTTGGGAAAGCGGGCTGTAATCGAGATTACCCAGCGGGGCAAAGAGTGCCACGCTAAATGTGAAATAAGGAAGTTAATAGGCAATTGTATTATGCCTAAGGAAGGTCTATTTGCGAAGGTAATCTTTGGAGGGAAAATAAGGGTGGGAGACCCTGTAGAAATTGAGGGGGAAGGCTTATGAAGACCACACCAATTAAAGAGAAACTTAAGAGGGGAGAATTTGTTGTCGGTCCTTTTATGAAGTCCCGAGATCCAGCGATGGTTGAAATAGTAGGCCTTGCTGGGTTCGATTTTGCTATTTTGGATATGGAGCACAGTGCGCTCTCTATTGAGAGCGTCGAAGACTTGATAAGAATGGCAGAAGTTAGAGGCATTGATTCAATAGTTAGAGTTCCCGAAATATCTGAATCTGCAATTTCAAGACCACTAGATGCAGGAGCAAGCGGGGTCTTAGTTCCGCGCGTCGACACCAAAGAGCAAGCAGAACAAGTGGTATTTCTATCAAAATTTTCTCCTTTAGGGGAAAGAGGAATGGACGTATTTGCCCGTGCCGCCGACTATTCTCAGCTCACCAAGGAGATTTACCTTAAGGAGGCGAACAGGAGAACTCTTTTGATTATCCAGATTGAGGGGAAGAAAGGAGTGGAAAACCTCGATGATATATTGCTGGTTAAGGGTCTGGATACTATATTTGTCGGACCTTATGATCTCTCTCAGTCGCTGGGAGTTCCCGGTGAGATAGACCATCCGAAGGTCACGGAAAAGATTAAAGAAGTGGTGGGAAAAGTAAGAAAGGCAGGTCTCTCCCTTGGAATATATGTGGATGATGTCGAGACAGCAAAGAGATGGATTAATTTGGGCGTTCAGTTTATTGCTCTTCTTCTGGATGTGGTGATATTTTTCCAAGCCTGCCGTTCACTTGTTGCCCCTCTGAAAAAATCTGAAAGATAATCGGTAAAAGATAGTTTGTTCATTGCTGAAGTAATTTCTTGACCTGGAAAGGTCTGGAGTCCCCGATGAAATCGGGGGAAGATTCATAAACGGAACCTCGCTTTCGCAAGGACTCCATATCACAAACTATCTTTCAAATGTCAGTCAATGTAGGGGCGACACTCCGTGGTCGCCCAAATGAAGGGACGGCACGCCGAAAGATCGGCATAAACTGCGTCCGTCCCCTACGGGAAAGATTGTAGAGGAGTCGATTATGTCCGAAGTCCTCTTGGGAATAGATGTTGGGACTACTTCCTGTAAGGTTGGTCTTTACGATTTGAAAGGCAATATGGTTGCCCAAGCTTCCCATAGCTATCCCACTTATCAGCCGGCTCCCCACGAAATAGAACAGAATCCTGAGGACTGGTGGAAGGCAGTAAAGATGGCAATTGGAGAGATCAGGCGGAAATCGAAGGTAAAAATGTCTTCGATTGTAGGTATAGGCTTGAGCGGTCATACTCCCACCCAGGTCTTTGTGGATAGAAAGGGCAAAATTTTGAGACCCGCAATTATCTGGAGAGATACGAGAAGCGTGGAGGAGGCTCGGTGGCTCCGGAGGGTGATAGGAAAGAAGAGAATGGAGAAGTTTCTGGGGATGGACCTACCCATAGAACCCAATTGGCCTCCTGCTAGACTTTTGTGGCTGAAGAAACATGAGCCCCAGATTTTAAAGAGGACGTTCAAGATTCTTCAAGCCAAGGATTTTATTGGATACAAACTTACAGGCTGTTTCTTCTCAGACAGGTGGTGTTCTAAAGGAATGGTCAATTTAAAGACTGGTAAAGTTTCCAGTGAATTTTTTAGAGTTCTGGGAATTTCAGAGGGAATAGTTCCCGAGATATATAAACCATACGAGGTTATTGGGAGAGTGAGGAATGATATAGGAAATCGTATCGGGATTCCCAAGGGTATTCCTGTAGTGGCAGGATGGAGCGATGCCCTGTGTGGAATGCTTGCTACGGGTTCGCTCTCTACCTCAGGTAGGGCTTTCAACATCACCGGCACTTCGGAGATAGTGGGGCTCACAGTCTCTTCTCTTCCAAAATTTACTTACGGTCTTATGTTAATTCCCTCAACTATAACTGAGACTGTTTCCGTTCTATACGGTCCAACTCAATCTGGTGGCGATTCACTGAAATGGGCAGGGGAAGCACTTTTAGACTTAGAAGAGAAAGTTAGCCCTGAAGGTCTCTCCCTTATGGGATTGGATTCCCTCTTGAGACAGGCAGAGTCCGTAGTCCCTGGAAGCAATGGTATGATTTTTCTTCCTTATCTTGAAGGAGAGAGAGCACCAATTTGGGATGCGAAGGCTAAGGGACTTTTTATTGGTATAACCAGAATCCATCGAAGAGCTCACTTTATTAGGTCTATTCTTGAGGGTGTGGCTTACAGCGTGAGGCAGCTTCTTGAAATTGCTGAGAAATCGGTGGGAAAAAGAGTGGACAAAATCAGAATAGCGGGTGGAGGAGCGAAGATTGACCTCTGGAATCAGATTAGAGCAGACGTCACTGGCAGGTGTATAGAGAAGTTGCAGGTAGTGGAGACTGGGACATTGGGTGCAGCCATGCTGGCAAGCTTGGGCACTGGCGTATTTGAGAGCTTAGATGAAGTTAGTAGACAGATGGTTCATGTGGCTAATTTAGTGGAGCCTGACCAAGAACACCATAAGCAATATGATAAATTGTTTAAAATTTATAAGAGACTCTATCCACTCTTAAAACCGGTTTTCCACGAACTTTAATTGGAGTAGCGAAGCGAAACTTCGCATTATGACGCGGAGCTACTGCTCCGCTACTCCTTTAATGAAAAAAAATGTAGGGGCGACCCTTGTGGTCGCCCTGTAGGGGTGGCACTCCGTGGCCACCCGGTAGGGACGGCACGCCGAAAAATCGGCATAAACTGCGTCCGTCCCCTACGGGAAGGATGTAGGGGCGACACTCTGTGGTCGCCCCCGAGGACGTCTTACAGTTGGGGGGGAGAATTGGAAATAGGAAAGTTAACAAAGTTAGCAAGAAAGCACCAGAATGGGTTGGTTGATTTTTTGAGAGATATGGTGAGAATTCCCAGCCTTTCTGGTCAAGAGGGGAAGATTGCTCGTCGGGCAAAGGAAGAAATGGAAAGGGCTGGATTTGATGAAGTGTTCATTGACGGGATTGGAAATGTGGTAGGACGAATCGGTTCGGGGAGAGTCAGAATACTCTATGATGCACATATGGATACCGTAGATATCGGCGATAGAAAAAATTGGAAGTGGGATCCCTTCGGAGCACAGTATAAAGGTGGGATTATTTATGGAAGGGGAGCATGCGATGATAAAGCCGGGGTCGCCTCAGCTATATACGGCGGTAAATTGATTGTAACTCTCGGTCTAAGAGGAGATTATACACTCTACATTGCTGCCAGCGTGGAAGAGGAGTCAGCCGGGGGTAAAGGGATTGAATACCTAATAAAAGAAGATAGACTGAAACCACATTTTGTTATTCTTGCAGAACCGAGTAGTCTCAATCTTATTCGTGGACACAAGGGGAGGGTCGGAATAAAAATTTCACTTAGAGGTAAATCTGCACACGCCGGCACACCCTGGAAAGGGATAAATGCCATCTACAGAATGGCTCCATTAGTTCAGAAGATAGAAAAATTGAACAGTGGACTCCCCTCCTTCCCTCCTCTGGGGAGAGGGACGGTAACGGTTACCAAGATTGACTGCGAGAAGGCTTCTCTAAATGCCATCCCCGATAATTGTACTATCTACGTTGATAGGAGAACGAATACCCGGGAGAGTGAACAGAGCGTAAAGCATGAATTGACAACTCTAATGGGAAAGGGTGGAAAATTGGAAATTTTGCAAAAGTTCTTTACTGCCTGGGAACTACCACGCGAACATCCCTTGGTCGTCTCTTGCTTAGAAACTTATAATGCTCTTTTTAAGAAGAACCCTAAGATTCTCCTCTGGCCATTTTGCAGCAATGGAAGTTACACTATGGGTGAAAGAGGGATACCCACGATAGTTTTCGGGCCAGGAGAAGAGAAGTTTGCCCACTCGGCTAACGAGCAAGTGAGGGTCGAACACCTTGTTAAGGCAACAATATTTTATGCGATGCTACCTGGAATATTGTCCAAAAGATGTAGGAAGACCTGAAGACTTCATCCTTGAGGGTCGAGCCTGAACCACCTTGGCTATTATAGTTATTCAATCTAATTTTATACTTGACAAAAAATAATGGACTTTAGTACAATTATCTTACTTTTTTACCCAAATAAAACTATCCTTGGTTTATTCTACAACTCTCGGTAACAATCTACCGCTTATAGTTTTACCATCCTTAAGCCAGTAATTAATCTCTTTAACCGGGGTTTTCTGTTGAAAGCAAGCACCAACTCTCTCCTTTATTCATACTGGCTGAAATTCAAAGTTAATCGAAAATAAATTTTATTTCCATATTTTTATATGATTTGGAGGTGGTGCCTATAGAAGTGATACGATAAAACAGGAGAAGTTTCGCACAGATTGAATCTGTGCCTATCCCGATTTATCGGGACTGTCATTGCGAACGAAGTGAAGCAATCTCGTAATTTGCGCGAAGCGAAAGGGGGAAAATAATGAAAATTGTTGATATTCATTGCCATTTGGGGCCGTGTAAAGTTTTTG
>CAZJWT010000077.1:0-5981 GCA_964550005.1 uncultured Clostridia bacterium
ACGAGGAAGCAAAGCTTACGCTTTGCTGCTACAAAGAGTGCCCAACCAAATCGGTCTATGCATTTGGAGTCTCCGATTTCATCGGAGGAGGAATAACCCCCGATTTCATCGGGGGACCTCAGTATATTAGTGGGGTGACGAAGACGGCACTCTAAAGAGTGCCCCCGATAAGTATCGGGGTCGCCGTTTACGGTGCCTTTTATTAGATAAAAAAATCCCGGGAGATAAACTGCTTATCTTCCCGGGAAAAATCTTTTATAAATCTTAACTTTCCCGTACTGTACCCTTCCCCCACCTCTCCTCAATGGCTCGACGAAAGCGCAGAGCATAAATTATTTCCCAAGTGCTTTCTTTCCCGGGAAACATCCTTAATGCCGAACGCCGAATAGACTCGACTATCTGTTCAGCTTCTCTTCGCGAAAGGCGCTCCTGACGAAGGAGAGCCAGACCCAAGTCTACCATCATCTTCAGATAGCGAATTTTTCTATTCTCGTCTTCCAACGAACCACTCTTTTCCATCTCTACCCGTCCCCAGAAATTTAAATTAATTATGAATTATGAGTTATGCTACACGACTAATTCTAGTCTTGGATTGGGATTGTATCGACGTCCTACTTTGGCACAGGGCTTACCCTCAACCATCACCACATCGGCAGTAAAGTCTATTTTCTCCTTAAATAGGGAAGAGCCCACCCCTACTGCATCAAATGGCACATCAAGCTTGACGAATTTCCTTATTCTCTCTTCATCAAATCCGCTGGAAACAATGATTTTTACATGGCCGAACCCCGCCTCGTCAAAGCATTTCCTCGCCTTCCTACAGAGTTCAGGAGAAACACCATAAGAACCTTTTCCTTTACCCTTGACTGACTTATCCCGGAGGTCGCTGGCTGTGTCGAACCTTACTCCCCATAGCCTCTCGCCAAGAACTTTAGCCACTTCTAAAGAAGTCCCTATGCAATCGTTTTCGAAATCGACCAGAACTATCATAGGAATATCTTTGGACATATACTTATCAAATGCTTTTGCTGATGCAACCGTATCTGCTTTATAGGCAGCTATAAGTCCGTGGGGGATAGTTCCTATTCCTTTTCCTCCCCACAATGAACCCTGAGCATCAGTGGAAACATTGATAGCACCCGAAATAAAAGCAGCATACCCGTCTGTTTCTTGCATCCTGTAATGGTCAAATCTTGCCGGAAAGAAGAGGACCGGTCTTCCCGCTGCCGCATCCACCACTTTCCTGACAGCAGTGGCTACTGCTGTTCCCCTTGCCAGCACCCCCAAATATACAGTTTCCAGGTGAGCAAAGGTGCTGTAGTCTCCCTCAATAATCATCACGGTCTCTAAAGCTTTAATTCTGTCTCCATCGTGAAGTGCTTTTATAGTTAAATTTTCAGGATTGTCAGCGCACAGCTTCAATATAGCAATAGCTTCATCCGTTCCGCAGAGAACAGCCTCTTTGCGACAGAATACCTGCATAAGCACTCGAGTGTGGCGATGGTCTCTTTCCAGAATTTCCTTGGTGCGCACAAAATACTTGTCACTATACCAACCGCTTCTTATTTTCTCAACCGGGATATTGAAAATTTTGGGATCGAGCCTTTGCGCTGCCATCTCTTCCCTCCAAAAAGCTCATACTTTTTTATCTACAGATATATTCTCCATTATAGTTCACTCGGAACTATGAGTTTCTGAAATTCATAATTTATGATTCATAATTACGCCGGAGTTGCACAAATTGAATTTGTGCCTACAATACCTTATAATTCATAATTCATAACTCATAACTCATAATTACATAGTGTCATCTGGTGTATTTCTGTTGGTCTTTTGGCACATACCATTTGATGAAGTTATAGCCAATGCCCGCGGGAGCTACTTCAATACCATGGAACCTCTTCTGGACTACAGGGAGGGCATCGGCTACATATAAGAAAGTATAAGGTTGCTCCTCACTTAGAATGGCATGAATTTTATGATAGATTTCCTTTCTCCTCTCCATATCGAAAGTACGCCGTCCTTCCAATAAGAGGCGATCCACTTCCGGGTTGCTATAAGAAATGAAATTGTACTGCCCCTCCTTAATCTGGGATGAGTGCCAAATACCATACTGATCTGGATCTCGGGAGAGGCTCCAACCAAGGATTACCGCATCAAAATTCTTCTTGTCAATGTACTGATGAATGAAAGCAGCCCATTCCAAAATACGAATCTTTACCTGGATCCCAACCTCTCTCAGGTTGGACTGGATAATCGTGGCACAAAGCTCGCGCATCTTGTTTCCCTGATTGGTGATAAGGGTAAAACTGAATGGTCTCCCGTCCTTATCTAAAATTCCATCACTATCTCTATCTTGCCAGCCGCAATTATAGAGTAATTCCTTAGCCTTTTCGGGATTATGCACGTAAACAGGAACATCTTTATTATAAACCCACGAGGTTGGAGGAAAGGGTCCTGTGGAGATTTGACCCAGGCCCAGAAGAACTCCATCTATAATTTCCTGTCTGTTTATGGCATAAGTTATTGCCTGACGAACCCTCTTATCCTTAAAGAGTGAGTTTTTCAGGTTATAGCCAAGATAAGTATAGCCAAAACTGGGATAGCGAAATTTGTTAAAGTTAGCGAGAAACTCCTTGCTTACTGTTTCTTTTTGGAATTGGTCTGGGGTCAGCCCCGTTGTATCTATTGTCCCCTTCCTCAGTTCCAAAAACTGCACCGCCTGGTCTGGCACAATCCTGTAGATTATACGGTCGATATATGGTCTTCCTTCAAAATAGCTACCATTTGCTTCTAATATTATCCGCTCATCTGTCTTCCACTCCACAAATTTGTAAGGTCCTGTTCCAATGGGGTGCCGGTTTGCAGGATGGTTATTAAAATCTCCTTTCTCAAAAATGTGCTTGGGAATAATTCCCATACCCCAACTTTCCATTCCAGGAGAGAAAGGCTCCTTATATCTTATCTTTACAGTGTAAGGGTCAACAATTTCAAACTTATCAATAATAAGATAGTCCGAAGCATAGGGTGTCATTGTATTAGTATCGACTAACTTTTCATAAGTAAATTTTACATCATCACTGGTGAAAAGTTCTCCGTCATGCCACTTCACATTTTTGCGAAGATGGAAGGTAATTACCAGTCCGTCTTCTGATATATCCCACGATTCTGCCAGGTCTCCTATAAGCTTGAGATTCTTGTCATATTTGACTAGACCATTATAGACATAACCATTTATATCACCGGAAGCACTGTCACTGGCAAGAATGGGATTCAAAAAACTGGCATCTCCAATGGATGCCTCGATGATTGTATCCCCATATGCTGGTTGGGGAGGACGTTGTTCACTGGTGGGTATTCTATCCTTTGGTGTAAGGGAGGGTCTTTTTGCAAAATGGACGAGTAACCCAGTAAGAGCAACTGCTCCCACTACTAGCACAAGAATTGTAATGACCTTTCTCATTTCCTGTCTTCGCTATTCTGGATGTCCTACCGGGATAATATAGAGTGGGATATTATCTTTTGGTAGATAGAGTACCTTTTGTACAGCAGTGTCGCTAAATGCGCCAATAGGAACTGAACCCAAACCCAGACAGACTGCCTGAAGGTGGATATTTTGAGCTATATGGCCTGCTTCTATGTGAGCATACCTGATGCCTCTCTCTCCATATTTCAAACATATCCTATCATATACACAAGCAATTACAAAATCGACAGCTGCCCGGGCGATTGCCTCCTCCCATAAGGCAGCGCCGGAAAGAGAAGAGCGGAGATCTTTGTCCGACATCTCTTCCAAACTATGGCTTGAAGGAAGATAGTGGAAGACCCCGTTGGAAGAAACAAGATAGATCTCCATTGGATAGAGAGCACCTGCTGAGGGAACGGTTTTGGAAGCACCTGTCACCGAATTGCCATCCCTCTGTCCATAGGCAGCCCAGAGGAGCTGAGAAATCTCATCCAAAGACAATTCTTCCTTGCTGAAGTCCCTAACCGAATGCCTCTTTACTATAGCTTCCTCGAGGCTTATCTTACCGGTTGTCTTAGGCCGAGGTAACTTAATATTTTTTTCCTTCACTTTCCCTTTACCTCCTATGAGAACTGGGGCGCCTACCCGTTCTACGAAGATTCCGAAAATGGGAAGAAGTAGAAAAGAAAAAATAAGAACTATCCTCAACGGAACTCTTCTCATCTATCTCCTAAAGCAGTAGATTATCCTGTGCGTTTGGCTATCTCTTTTTGAATGATTTGAATTGCTTTTTCGGCTTTCTCCTTCTGGTCAGCTACCAGAATAACCACATCGCCTTCCTTTACCCCGAAAGCCTCTTCGATGTTCCTTCTGTCTTGCTTGTTGAGACCATATTTTGGTAGTTCATCGGTGGAGATAAATCCTTTAACTCCAGTCTCTGTCTCAACTTTCTTTGCCAGACTATCTGTGAGCTTTCGGTCTCCAATAAGAACTCCAGCAAACCCTTCCGCCTTTATTCCCACAACGACTCCTCCTGAATCTAAGACCGCTCTTATTACATGGGAATTAGTTTCGCTGAGCAAGTCATTTATTTCCTTCATTCTCTCTCACCTCCTTTCGCTTCACTTCAGTCGGTGACCTGTCCCGATTCATCCATCGGGACGTCGCTATCCCGTTCCTCCTTATTCGTCCCGATGAAATCGGGACCCTCCTTTGCTCCAATATATACTTCCTTACCAGACATTCACGTTAGTGACAGAGCGCTGTCATTGCGAAGGACGTGAAGTCCCGATTCATCGGGACCACGCTCCTTTCAGTCGTTCGCAATGACATGATTAGAAAGCAGAGCTATCGCTCTGTTGCTACATTTCCTGTATCTTTTAATCTAAAGCGCTGTAGAAACCAGGGTTTCCGTAGCCGAAACTCCTTCGATTGCCCTAATTTTCTTAATCACCACTGAAGTCAGGGCACTTAAATCGGAAGCCTCCACAGTGGCCACAAGGTCCCACCGACCAAACACAGCCTGAACTTTTTTGACGCCCTTTATATCTCTGATTTTAGCGAGAACTGCTTCTTCCTTTCCTGCTTCCAACCTGATTAGAACTAATCCTACCATTAACCATCACCCCCTGCTTATTGCTGTAGCAGCAAAGCGCAAGCTTTGCCTTCGTAAGCCGTCCCTCCTATTGGGCAACCACAGAGTGTTGCCCCTACAATGTAGAGGTTCACTCTGCAGCTACTGACTGCATTTCAATCCAGCCTATAGTTCTGTCTTTCGCAGAAGTTCTGCTGCTACCTCCGAAGAGAGTGGCTCGATATAGAAACCAGAACTCCAAGAAAAACCCTCAACCTTCACAATATGGGGAAGTATTTCTAAATGCCAGTGGTAATCTTTATGTATTGTCTTCCAGTAACCAGCTCTTGGCCTCATGTAAGGTATGGAATGAATCATATAGTTGAGCGGCGGATCGTCAAGCAGTTTACAAATCTTGCCTAAAGTCACTTTCATGATAGCTGCAAAATCGAAAAGTGTACTCTCGTCCTCCTGAGTGAAATCTGCATTGTGTTTCTTAGGGAGAATCCAGGTTTCAAAAGGAAGACGCGGAGCAAACGGCACATAGGAGATGAAAGATCGATTCTCCTCAACTATTCTTAGCCGCGCATCCAGCTCCTCTCTAACCACATCACAGAAGACACAACGTTCTTTCTCAACGTAATAACTTTTAGCATTTTCCAGTTCATCTTTTACGCTCTGGGGAGTAAGGGGCAGGGCGACCAACTGAGAATGAGTATGTCCCAATCGGAAAGGAGAACTCGGTCTTTGATTCTTGAAAACTATACCGTATCTGAAACGCTTATCACCTTTCAAATCAATAATTCTTTTCTGATAAACGATAAGGGCGTTTTTTATCTGCTCATTGGGTAAATCACCTAAATTTTTGATATGTTCAGGGCTTTCGATTATTAACTCATGTGCTCCCACGTTATTCATCGCATCATATATGCCCGCACCACG
>CAZJWT010000078.1:0-1704 GCA_964550005.1 uncultured Clostridia bacterium
CTTTTCAGGCGTGGGGTTACTTAGGAATCAATTCAAAGATAAGAGTAAATCTGATACTCCCGATATAGCGATAACCTTTTTCATACATCTCGTTTAATTGCTTCTCTACTCCTACCGAACTTTCCTCTGGCTCGTAATAAAGGGCTTTATAGATTGGTTTCTTTTTCATCTCTTTCTCCTTTCAGGCGTGGGGTGGCTTTAGGACACTTCTTATGATACCAGATACCTATGGCAAGGGTGGTACATTCAAATAATATACCCAACCACTTCCTTGTCCAAACTCCATCCTCCCCTCTTCCCAATCTCGACGAACATATTTCAACCAAACAAACCGTCCCTCTGCTATTACTGGATGCCAAGCAAACCACAACTCTGAGGTGTCTTGGGGAGACATTTCTTCCATTTCTCCCGCCGTTGGTGGACTATTCCAAGACATTTTTCACCTTCCTCTCCTTCGTCATTAGTCTGCCTCCTCAACACTCGTGAGCGTGTAGGTGTCATACCATCGACGCTTACATTGAATGCACGAGACCTCCTGATACGCTCCGCCACAATCAATGGTCACGTGCTCACCTAGAATGTCATCACTACCACAAAATGGGCAGTGTGCCGAATGAGTTAAGTAGTGCTCCTTCTGTTTCTCGGTTAGCTGCATGGGACGTTTTCTAATCATCTACTCAACCTCTTTGCCGATCGCCTCTTGGCTAACTTTTCTTCTCGATAGGCCTTACAGCCATCTGACCAATCGGAACAGGCTTTGGGTGTGCAGTCAGGATCGGTGGAATCGAAGTCTCCATAACAGGCGGGAAGGTCATCCTCGTCAGCCAGTTCTTGTGCCACCATTTTTTCTTCCTCCACAGGTTTCTTCTCATATGCCGCTTTTTCTTTTTCCCAAGGGCTGAGTTCTTTGACGGGAGCAGGTTGAGCATCCAGCTTTGATGCAAGACTGTCTCCCCATCCCTTCTGCATTGGAGGTTCCGTTCCAATTGGTTTCCACTCTTTTGTAGCCTCAGAAGTAGTTGCTCCACCATCCACCTTAACAGGATTGATCTCTCCGGCCTGACAGGCTTTGAAATCTTCTTCGGAAATATTGTAGTGATAATCAACTTTCTCAAAGAATTTCATCGCATAGTCAGGACCTAACCATGAAGGTAGGATACGGATTATTGAGGTTTTTTCAAGTTTGGATTGATAGATCGACTTGACTTTATTTTCCTTAACCAAATCCACAATTTGACCCAGATCATACATCTTACTAAGAACCGCCATATCCCCCAACCTCGTTGGGTCTTTGGGTTTGACATAGTAATCCACCTGTTCCTTTGTGGCTCCCTGAATGCGTTCCACGATCATCCATCGTCCACCGATTGGATGCCAGAAGTCTTTGAAGCCCTGATCGGCATTCATCTGCATAGCCAACAACTGTTTAAAGATCTTATCCCCATACTCAAACACCACGACTTGTGTGGGATCAGCAAGGAATAGGATGTTGGAAAAATAGTGCTGTTTGGCGTTTAGTGAACTGGCTCGTTTGCGTAGTGGGGCCTCCTTGGGAATACTACGATTGAATAGAACCTCCTTACACAAATCGCACAATCTACAAGGCTGTTTCTTCGTTCCAGGGCATACGATTCCGTGGAACTCCGTCTTCTCTCCCAGACTCTTTTTATACAACTCCATCATTTCTCGTTCGTAGTTATTCAT
>CAZJWT010000078.1:1804-5981 GCA_964550005.1 uncultured Clostridia bacterium
TCTCTCCCAGACTCTTTTTATACAACTCCATCATTTCTCGTTCGTAGTTATTCATTCCTTACCTCCTTTTACTTTAAAATTGACACTTATTTTACCTCTCCGTAGATACGAACTCCACACTCTGGACAGAAATACTTTCTTAGATAAGTTCCTTTAGTCCATCTTCCCGTAAGGGGATTCCAGTTTCTCACACCAAAGTAGTCAGAATCATACCAATATACTTTTTCTCTCCAGATATGAACTCCACATGATGCACATTGCCTAGGAATAAGGGCGAATAAGTATCCGGTGATTTTTCTTTCCGGGTCACGCCATCGCATAATTACACCACCACTACATCTGTGGCCTGTAAGCCCTTTGGCCCTGTGGCAACTTCGAATTCAACTTCATCCCCTTCCTTCAAACTCTTGAACCCCTCTGCTTTTATTGCAGAGAAGTGCACGAATACATCTGTTCCATCATCACCTGTAATAAAACCAAATCCCTTCTTGTCATTAAACCACTTCACTGTTCCCTTCATATTCTGTAACCTCCTGTTGTTTTGCAGCCATTAATTCTGCTTTTGTTCTGCGGTTTCGTTTCTTGGGAATCTCGTCAATCTGTTCTTTGTACTCCCGCTTCATTGCCGAAAACTCATTTCCATACATCTCTTCGGCTCGATTCTGTCGAGCCAATTCTTGGAGAGCCATGCCCCTCTGCTTCATGGCATCTCTTGCTACATCCAACACCTCCTCCATGTATTCTGCCTGAATCAACTCCTGTTCTGCTTCGAGGAATTCCGGATGAGAATTCAAATATTCAGACTTCATCTCTGCGGTTATTCGAGCCTCGGTTCCTGATCGTAGAGCATTGGTTAGTCTGGATTCTAACTCCCTAGTCTTTAAACGGAATCTCCTCTTCTGTTTGGAGGCTCGAGCCCATAATACCCCATAGTAGAAGTATTTCGCTGAATGTCTACGAAGTTCGGCCAAAATGTCAGCCTCATCAATCTCTAAAGCTTCTTTGATTTCAAGTTCTATTGCATTCTGCTCGACCATCTACTCCTCCTTTATAAAGTGTATTTCCCCCTTCTCAAGTCCATACCCCATCGCTATTAGAAAATCCTCAAACTTCTCAATCATCTCCTCAATGCAGGCGTCACAACCTCCCTCGTACGTTAACTCTGTGTTATGATAATATTTCTTTTGTTCTTTATGTAAATCTTCGGTAGAAAATTTAAATGTTATCATTTAACCTCCTTTATATCGCACGCTTCTCCACAATTTTTGCATTGATAATGACACGTTCCGATTACCATCGTTGCGACATCATCTCCAGGGAAATCCGGACTCATTACGATAATAACCTCTGCATCACAACATTTAGATGTCAACATGTCTGCAATCTCCTCAAATTTGCTTGAGCCCTTTTCACTTTCTTTTCGCCTCTTTGTCTACGTTGTTTTGTCCTCTGTTTTGTGCGTCTTGTTCTCTCTTTTACCCACATTATACATCTCCATTCTGTTCCATTTTCTCCAGTTCGTACGGCATAACATGGAGTTGCCAAAAAACTTGCCACGCCAATTCCTCAGCTATCTTGTTATCAAACCCCTCGGGATTATTAGCATAGGACAATCGACTTCCACCCCTCATAGCCTTATAAATGTTATGGGCTGTTGTCCATCTGGGATTGGCCTTCCAAAGTGTAACCATCTTCTTGTAATGAAGGTAGCACTTATCCCCTGGTGTTATAGCACCGGGAAGGAAATCCCCCTCTTCAATTAGTTTTCGTCTACCTGCTTCTATAAATGGCATCTTATCCTCCTATTAATATAGGTACCCTATCTCCCCTTTTTGGGTATAAAAATCCATAAAGAGGTAATTTATCTCCTCGTGGTGAAGAATTCAGAGATAATTTCCAAGGCTTCTTCCAGATTTTTAGCCCAAGCATTGACTGTTCCCTTGATCATAGGGTGTCTGGTGTAATAACCCCTACCATCTATGGCAATAATCGTCTTATGTAGAGCCCAGGCCCATGCTATCTCCATAACCGTGCCTATTATGGGACGATCTGTGGGTTCAATGGAGAAGTTTACCAGAATGATATCACAAGCCAAGACAGATTGGTAGGACTTTGGCAGGAGAATTTCAGACTGATGTTGATCCACAAGTTCATGAATTTTCACAGCATCTCCATCTGCTTCCTTCAGGGTATCTCGATCAAATTTACTTGCACAAGGGTCATCAATGACGAATTTTTCTGATAAAGCCTTTCTTACCTCTCGACGCCACTGGTGCGTCTTTGGGTCTTCTGTAATTGGTCCAGCTAAATATACTCTCTTCACTTCTATTTACCTCCGTGATGCATCCGAACCTCGTCCAGTTCTCGCCCATCCAGGATTTACAAATTCACTTTCAGGACAGGGTTCTTCAGGACAGGGTTCTTGGTCCGTGATCCTTTCTACAGGAGATCCATGTCGATCTCCGCCTACAGGAGACCTTCTACCGGGTGCAGTGGGAATACTTTCCCCTCTAGCTGATTCTCTGTAGAGAGGACCCCGCACCACGGGAATATCTTCCGCTCTCGCTGATCCTCTTTGCGGTCTTTGATAGTTAACTAGAGTAACAAAGTAGTCGTTAGTGTGCGTGATAAATGCATTAGTATAAAGTTCCCACCCCTGGGCCAATAGCAGATTGACTGTTCCTTCTAAGACATCCAGGTCATCTGTTCTAACATATCTTATTTGCATTATTTACCTCCTTTCTTCATATCATAATATTGTTTCTTCTTCTCTTCCCAAATTGTATTTCCAAATTTATCCTTTCGACGAGTATAATCTCCAAGATTCGTCGATGCCTCTGGTTTATCCGCATATCCCAGAGACCCCTTTCCTCTGAGTTCTTCCAATGGGGGACAGGGGTCCGGCATAGAATGCAATACCCCATCTGAATCCATACGAACGTGTGGAGTTCCGATAATCTTAGTAAACTTTTTTGACTTACATTTTGGACACTTCTTTGGAGCCATAGATGGCCACACCTCTACAGACTCCCAAACCTCCTCACACTTATCACATTGGTAATCGAATATAGGACTCATATTTCCTCCTTATCCCTGTTTATCTTTTCCGCAAATTGTGCATCTCCACATATTCTCTTTTTTCATCTCGTTAAACAATCGCATCATTCTTCCATATTTCTTATCTTGGTATTCGCTTTGACACGAACATGTCATGATCCGTATAGCCATATTACCTCCTTGTCCATTCACTACTAAACCAATAGATTTTGTTGTTTAAATGAAACTGAAAATCTTCTCCATGATTCCAATACTTCCATTGCCACTTGTACTCTGTCATCATTTCCAAGGCTAACTCTGTGGCGACCTTGGGATTGTTACGCAACTCATCTAATTTAATTACTAGCCCAATGTCATCTAACTTGAAACGTTCTTTCACTGTCGAGGGCAGGAATTGAAAGAAACTTACTTCTCCATGTTTCCCTGTTCGATTAACGAAATGACTTTCCTGCCAAGATAACCCTACTAACTTATACAATGTCTCATCATCTTTGGCGGTATCCACAATAGCCTCTGCCAAATACCAGATTTCCAATTCTCGTGTCCATGTGATGATAAGTTCCATATTTCTTCGTTGTGTAAAGAGAGAGTCAAATCCCGCCATTACTAATCCTTCTTTCTGTCGGGTTATACATTCTTCTATTGATTCTCGTGTGGCGTAGGTTAGTTGGCTGGTCTTGAACATAAACTTTGCCAATTTGTTAATCTTCTCTTCCCTACTCAAAACTTTCACGATTGGTGTGATTGCTTTACCTATTATCCTGATCCTCTGGCCGATATAGATTAGATTAGGATCTGCTATTCTATCCCTATTTAATTCCCACAGTTTCTCCCATGTAGTTCCATATCGTGCTGCTATATCCCCCAGAGTATCTCCTGCTACAACAGTATATTCAGTAGCAGGGACAACGGGTTTTGGAGGAGCCTTCTTCCCCCATCCCCATAGACTGGCCTCTACGAAAGTACTTCCGTGTACGATGGGTATATGGGTCATAGAGCAATAATGCATACAAATTATTGTGACCCAAATTACCCACAGCATTTTCAACAAGTTCCAAAACATAGTTAGTCCTCCTTTTCTTTTGATTCAATCATGCCAGCAAGTAGGGCTAAATAGTTT
>CAZJWT010000079.1:0-5908 GCA_964550005.1 uncultured Clostridia bacterium
GTTCATCGCTAAGGAAGTATGCTCGGGATTTGGTTCGCTCGCTGACAATTTTTTGCTCTTCGAGCAGCGCCAAAAATCTCAGGTCGCGTAGGGGCGACCTTGGTCGCCCTCAGGATGAAAGGATAGTTTTCGGAGTCGCTCGGTCAGATGTCATTGCGAGGCGGAGCCGTGGCCCCGATAAATCGGGGCTTCGGTCGCTTCGTTTCCTCGCAATGACGCGGAATTGAAGCTCCTCAAACTATTCCTTCATCCTCAGGCTATACCAAATACCCTCGTATTAGGGGTATAGGTCGTCTTCGATTTTTGGCTAAAAATTCTGATTCTCGCTCTACCAAATTCCCTCGCATTGGGGGAATGTGTCATCCTTATTTTTTGGCTAAAATTTCCAATGCTCTTTACAAACTTTCTTTCAATTACTGATAGATAGGAGAAATGTATGGAATTTTTCGGTAAAACGGACTTCAAGTTTATCGAGATGAGAAAGATAGCTTTTATAATTTCAGGACTTATGATTTTAGTCTCTGGCTATGCCGTCTTTCACAAGGGAGTAAATCTGGGAATCGACTTTACTGGCGGGACAGTTGTGCAGATAAAGTTCTCCCGGGAAGTCACTGAAAAAGAGATGAGAGAAACGCTAAACAGGCATGAACTGTCAGGAGCCAGTATTCAGAAAGTTCCCAACACCAATGTATTGATAGTTAGGATTAGAAGAGAGAACGTCGGGCCTTTTGAGATTGCTCAAAAGTTGACTTCCATTTTCCAAGAAGAGTTTCCTCAAAACCAATTCACCATTGAGCGAAACGAGGTAGTGGGACCTGTAGTAGGCGAATATCTGAAAAAGCGTGCCGTAAAGGCTTTCTTATTTGCTTTTTTAGGCATTATTATCTATGTCGCATGGCGCTTTGTAGGTGGCATTTGGGGCCTTGCTGGAGTAGCAGCCTTAGTTCACGATGTGTTCATCACTTTTGGAATATTCGTAGTACTAGGAAAAGAGATTACTCTTCCCATTATTGCTGCCCTATTGACATTAGCCGGGTATTCCATAAATGATACTATCGTTGTCTACGATAGGATAAGGGAGAATATCAGACTCCACTATAAGAAGCCTTTAGCGGAATTGATAGACTTGAGCATTAACGAGACATTATCCCGGACTCTAATGACTGGCCTCACTACTCTATTGGCACTGCTAGCGATTCTACTTTTTGGTGGTCCTGTCATTCGCGATTTTTCTCTTGCGATCTTTATAGGAATGTTTATCGGGACATATTCATCTATTTATGTGGCCAGTCCCCTCGTTTACGAATGGAAAAGGAAAAGGAGCAAATAAGAACATGTAATGAAAAAGAAAGTAGCCGACTTCTATTTGGCCTGCATAAATAACGAAAGAGGGAAAGTTCTTTCTCTTTTTCGTTCTTTATTTTTTATCGTATCTCGATTCTATTATTTAGCGATCAAAGTTCGCTGGCTTATTTATAAACTTGGAGTTGTCCACAAGACCAGGTTACCATGCCCTGTAATTAGCGTAGGTAATATTACCTGGGGTGGGACAGGAAAGACTCCCGCTGTAATTATGATAGCTAGGCTGTTTCAGGAAATGGGAAAGAGAGTTGCCGTATTATCGCGAGGATACAGAAGGAGAAAGAGAAAGGATAAAAAAAGCGATATAGTAGTGGTATCCGATGGAAAGAAGGTAATTCTCTCTTCCAGGGAAGCTGGAGATGAGCCTTATCTCCTTTCAAAAAACCTGCCTGATGTTCCCATAATTGTGGGGAAAAATAGAATAGAGAGCGGAAAATATGCAATAGACAGATTTGCCACCCAGGTGTTGGTTTTAGATGACGGTTTTCAGTACTGGCCCCTGAAGAGGAACATAGATATTGTAACCATAGATTCTTTAAATCCTTATGGTAATGGCTACTTAATTCCTCGAGGACAATTAAGAGAGCCTATCTCGCACCTGTTGAGGGCGGACATCTTTCTTTTGACCAGGACAAATTTTGTTTCCAGGGAGGATTTGGACAGGATAATTGGCAATTTAGAAAGACTCAATCCAAGCTCCATAATTCTGGAAAGTGTTCACTGTCCGAAATATCTAAGAGGTTATTTCTCTGGCGAGAAGAAAGGTTTAGATTTTATCAAGGATAGGAGAGTGGTTGCCTTTTCCAGTATCGGCAATCCCCACTCTTTTGAGAAGACAATAGAAGGGTTGGGTGCAAAAATCGTTAAAACTTTCAAATTTCCTGACCACTACAATTATGGTCTAAGCGACCTCCAGGAAATAGAATCCATATGCAGTACTGACCTTGAAAAAGGAGAGCCAATAGCAATTACTACTGAAAAGGATGAAGTGAGACTTGAGCGAGTTATCTCTTCAGAAGCCGATAAGGTTTTCTGGGAAGTCTGGATATTGAAAGTAGAATTGGAAATTGTTCGGGGCAAAGAGAAATGGTTGAAAAAAATAGAGCCCTATATCTAATTTTTATTTTCCTTGCCATTTTTTGCAGTAGCTCAAGGGATTGCTTTGCAAATTCTCTCTGGCGAAAAGTAGATAATAGAGCTTTCAAAAGAGGAGAGAAGTTAACCTATATAGTTAAGTGGAAAGGGATAGCAGGGGGGACTTCTGTAATGGAGGTAAAGAAAGTTGTCAAGGTTTCTATCAGGGATGCCTATTACGCGACCTTCTCTACTCGTTCATCCAAATTTTTTGATACGTTTTTCAAGGTCAGAGATCACGTAGAATCGTATATTGACAAAGAAGGCATATTTACTTGGAAGCAGAAAAAGAAATTGAGGGGAGGTAAATATCGTTCTGACAAAGAAACAATTTACGATCAGGAAAAACATCAGGCCCTGTATGAAGGTAGAAAGGTCGATATCCCTTTTTACGTCCAGGATTCCCTATCCTCTGTCTATTACCTGAGGACACAGCAACTCAAAAAGGGAGACTCACTAATTATGGATGCTAACGATGACGGCAAGAACTATTTAGTGGAAGTGAACGTTCTGGATATTGAAAAGATCACTACTCCCTGTGGTCAATTTGAAGCGCTCAAGACCGAGGTATTATGGAAACGCGAAGGAAAGGTTCAAGAGGATAGCTCCTTGATATGGTTCAGCAATGATGAAAAGAAGATCCCGTTAGAAATGGAAAAGCGGAGCAAGATGGGAAAGATTACTATGCTTCTACAGAAAGCGATATTCTAATGGAAAAAACTTTCAAGAGCAAAATTAGAAGGTTCGATTTCTTCTGGGTTTTTTATCAGATTCTTTTAATTTTCTTCTTTTCTATTTTCTGGCCATTTTTCATTCAGAAAATAAGAAAAGGGTTGAAAGAGAGATTAGGTTTTTTAAATGAAAAGGCTGAGAGAATAAAAGATGGAAACCTCATCTGGGCTCATGCTGCTTCAGTGGGCGAAGTGGTAGTGGCAGGAAATTTAATAAGGGCTTTTAAAAGGAAGTGGCCTGATTACAATTTTGTTATTTCAACATTAACCAGTACCGGTCAAGCTATGGCGAAAAAAGTAATTACAGATGCTCGGGCATTCATTTACTTCCCTCTCGACTTCCCATGGATAGTGGGAAGAGTTCTGGATATCATCAAACCAAAACTGTTCATAATAGCCGAAACAGAGCTCTGGCCAAATTTTATAAGAGAGGCAAAGAAAAGAGCAATTCCCATAATGGTGGCTAACGGAAGGATTTCTAGGAACTCTTTTAGAAAGTATAAGATGGCTAAGTTCTTTATGAGGAGGGTTCTCGAAAATATCGACCTATTTATAATGCAGAGCCGCATAGATGCAGAACGAATTATTTCATTAGGCGCTGATGCTTCAAAGGTAACTGTAACAGGGAACTTAAAATTTGATATGGGGAAGGACGGATCGTTTCGCCCGGCAAATTCAAATTTGGATGGAAATAGAGTAATTTTTATCGCAGGTAGCACGCACAGTGGAGAAGAAGAGACAATCCTCGACGTGTATCGAGAAATTAAGAAGGTATATTCTAATATAGTCCTAATTCTTGCGCCCCGGCACCCGCAAAGACTAAGGGAAGTAGAAAGGTTATTGAGTAGCAGAAATTTCAAATTCGCCAGAAGGACAGACCTCACATTTCCATTCCAAGCTAATTCTCTAAATGAGATTATTCTTCTCGACACTATTGGTGAGCTCACTCGTTTCTATGCTCTGGCGAAAATCGTCTTCGTGGGTGGAAGCCTGGTTCCTGCCGGAGGACACAACATTCTTGAGCCAGCCAGTCTAGGGAAGGGGGTTCTGTTCGGTCCTTATATGGACAACTTTGAGGAGATAGCTCGAGCGTTTATTTCCAAAGGAGCGGGGAGAGTAGTATCCAATAGAGAGGAGCTACTCAAGAGCATCGTTGAGCTATTATCACACCCTGAAGAACTGGAAGGAATGGGAAGGGCTGCTCTTGAAATAGTCGAGGCTAATAAGGGAGCTGCCGAGAAAAGTGCCATATTAGCAAAGAATCTACTAAGCCATGTCTAACAAGCATCAAAAGCTGGAGTCCTTCCGAAAGGAAGGTCACATTTGCACGAACGATTTCAAATCGTACAAAAGCAGTAGCTCCGCCTCAATGTAGAGGTTCGATTGACTGAAGCCGTTTCTGCTTGGACTGGAATCTAACCCCACAATAGAGGATAATTTGAAGTGAAAAAAAAGAAGAAAAGTAAATTCAAGAAGAAATTCGAGAAAAATGCATCCTGGCTTACTTTCTCAATTATGCGTCTCTTGTGTATATTTCTGCCGGAAAAAGCCTTTCCCGCCATCGTCTACTACCTGGAGGTTCTCTCTCGCCCATTTACCAAGAGATGGCGAAGAATAGCACTGGAAAACCTTACCTTCAGTTTAGGGAAAGAGAAAAGCAAGGAGGAAATTAACTACATTTATCGCGCTTGCCTTCGAGAAGTTGCCCAGTCTTTTTGTGAAATGGTTTCTGCAATGGTTTCTCTTTTTAGGAAATCTTCAGTCCTCAATGAGTTAAAAGAGAAGTTTTTCTTAGAAGGGGAAGAGAATCTGAAGCGAGCACTATCCGAGGGGAAAGGGGTAATAGGACTCTGTGCGCACTTTGGCAATTTCACAATGATGGGGTCAGGACTTACTTCCCGCGGATATCCGTGTGCACTAGTCGTGCGGCCAGCAGATGAATCAAGAGTAGAAACGTACTTGCAGAAGTGGAGAGACAAAATGGGCTACGAGTCGATACCTGCCCTTCCCAGATCAACGGCGGTGCGTAGATCTCTCGTCGCTCTGCGTCAAAACAAGATACTTGCTCTATTTGCCGACCAGAACAAGGCAAAAGGTGGAGTATTTGTCGATTTTTTTGGCCGTCCGGCAGGAACTGTTGTTGGGCCTGCAGTCATGGCCTTAAGGACAGGTGCACCCATAATTCCAATATTCAACGTGCGTCAGGAAACGGATAAGCACAAAGTTATTATCGGTGCACCTGTTCAACTCGAGATATCCGGTAATCAAGAGAAAGATATTCTGGTAGTCACAGCCAAGGTCACCAAAGTCATCGAGAAGTTTGTCCGGCAGTATCCCACACATTGGTGGTGGTTTCATAACAGGTGGAAAGCTAAGCCAAAGAAGGAGAACGAAGCCGAAACGCCGGAATCTCCCAGTCCGTTCATTTAAAAATTTTTGGAATCCCCCGATTTCATCGGGGGGAGGTCGAATTTGTAGGCACAAATTTCCCGATTGAAAATCGGGATGCAGGATGTATCAGGATGTAGCGGCAGAGCGAAGCTCTGCCAAAGAAGAAGCGGTAATTAAAAGATAGCTTGTTCATCGCTTGAGGAATTTCTTAACGCCAAAAAACTTCGGACTCTGCAGGGCGCAAAAATAAACTTCTCCGATAAATCGGAGTCGAACAAATTTTTGCTTGA
>CAZJWT010000080.1:0-5891 GCA_964550005.1 uncultured Clostridia bacterium
GCAAAGCTCAAATGGGCTCCATTCTGGTACCTGTCAGTTAGAAGAAAAACGGGCTTCGGCAGTTCCTTCTCTGTCCCATCTATTGCCTGACTAACTTTGTCCCATCCATAAAGGTCATTGGTAATATCCTGTTTGGCAGGAATGGGAAGGAAAGGATAGAATGCCTGACCTACTGTTACACCTAAGAGAAGAATACAGACTAAGAAGTTTATCTTTAAAAAATTCCTCTCTTTTCTGGAAAGTCCTCCTGCTGCAATCCCTCCCAATATTCCCCCAATATAACCGAGTGCAGGCCAGTGCGGCTTAAATGAACGTGAAATGAAACTATTCAAAGCAAATAGTATAACCAGGGGAAAAGAGATAAAAAATAGATACTGGTATTCCCATCTCTTCTTCCCAAAGCCTATTTTCGCTAAGCGATAGAAACCCAGGCAGGCATAAATAAAGGCCAAGGGAGCGAGGTAAGCAAACTGGGCAGCTATGAATTGGAAAAAGCGGACAAAAGAGAATCCTCCCCGATGGCGAGAGAGAAACTGGAACTGAAAAGATACCCAATCATGTTGATAATTCCAGATGATTACAGGAGAGAAAATGATTAACCCAATCAATAGCGCAAGATAGGGTTCCTTTCGGAAAAGCCAGAATCTGTGCTCCCGTGAAAATATCAAATAAAGAAATACAAGTCCTGGCAGAAGGAGCCCATTATATTTACTCAGGCCACTCAATCCCATTGCCAATCCTGCCAGATACCAGTAGTGAGACTTCCCCTCCTTTAAAGCCCTGTATACCAACCATAGCGTTAGGACCCAGAAAAGCCCTAATGGAGCATCCGGGACAGTTACGGTTCCACCCACAAAAAAGATGGGGATAAAGAGAAGAACGGTGGCCGCCCAGAGTGCCTCTCTTGAAGAAAACATTTCCTTTGCCCACTCATAGATAATCATAATAAACAGCGTGACACAAACCAAGGCTCCCAGGTGTACCGTAAAATAGCTGGTGCCCAAAATCCTTGTAAAAAACCAGATGAGGTAAGCTACCATTGGCGGATGGTCATAATAACTGAGTGCTAAATGGTTACTCCACACCCAGTGGTAAGCCTCATCGTCACCCAAGCCCATATATAAATTTATCAAGCCATGAATAACTGTTACCACGCCCAGGATAATCCAGAATCTTCTTTTCATCACTTTCTGTTAACCATCGTCAGACTTAGTAAGTGTCCCAGGTTTTCTGAAGCATTAACTAACAGGCTCCTGCTTTTCCCCATTGCCTCTTCGAGGCTCATCGGCATTGTGGTAATGCTAAACAGACCCTTAACTCCAAGTCTATATAAATCCTTAGCTTCAGGCATAATAGACCCGGCAATGCATATGACAGGAACTCTATATTTTCTGGCCATCTTTACCACTCCCATTACCGCTTTACCGTAGAGCGTCTGACGATCGAGCCGTCCTTCGCCAGTAATAACCAGATCAGCCGTCTTGATTCGGTGTTCCAATCCTGCTATTCTCATTACGAGTTCGACCCCGCTTTCCATCTTCGCACCAAGGAAAGCATAGAGCCCTGCTCCCAGGCCACCAGCCGCGCCAGACCCTGGAAGATTCTCAACTGAAATAGACAATTCCTTTCTTATCACCCTGGCAAAACTGGAAAGTCCCCTCTCCAGCCTTTCCACCATTTCTGGCGTTGCTCCCTTCTGCGGCCCATAAACACGGGCAGCACCTCTGGGCCCTGAAAGGGGATTTCTGACATCAGAGGCAATAATAAACTCCGTTTCGGCAATCCTCTTATCCATAAATTTGAGATCGATCTTCTCCACTTTCTCTATCTCTCCTCCACCAAAGCCGATATCTCTCCCCTTACCGTCCAGTAGTCTCACTCCCAATGCCTGCGCCATTCCAGCTCCACCATCCACTGTTGCTGAGCCACCAATTCCAACAATAATCTTCCCACAGCCACGATTTAGAGCATTTCCTATTATCTCGCCCGTCCCATAAGTGGTAGTTACGAGAGGGTTCCTTTTATCCATTGGAACTAAAGCCAATCCGGAAGCAGCCGCCATCTCAACTATTGCTGTCCTCCCGTCGCCGAGGATTCCATATCTCGCCCAAATTGTTCTTCCCAGGGAATCTCTTACTTTACACTTCAAAGAACGACCATTGGTTGCCAGAACCAGCGCGTTAACAGTACCTTCACCGCCATCGGCCAGGGGTATCTTTTCTATCTTGAATTTGGAATCTGCTTTTTTCAGACCCCGCTCAACGCAATCACAAACCTCTATCGCTGAAAGGCTCTCCTTAAAAGAATTGGGACAGATAAGAATTTTCATCTTTCCCCAATCAGTTTCTTTCCTGCTTCCTTCAGTTTCTCAAGTTTCCTATCTTCATTAGCTTCAACATATAGCCTCACCACAGGTTCTGTGCCAGATAATCTAATCCCCAGCCAGCTTCCATCAGCCAAAATGAACTTGAAACCATCGAGATTAACTATCCTATCCACCTTCAAACCAAAAATCTCTTTGGGCAAATCCTTTCTAAATTTTGCTTTGAGAGCTTCCATCTTATCTTCCCTCAGATGGAAATTTATTCTCTCGCTCAGAAAAAGTCCAACCTTTCTATATAAATCATCAAGAATTTCTACAATAGACTTGCCCTCAGAAGCCACCATCTCAGCAATTAAAAGGCAGGCCAGAATGCCGTCCTTTTCTGGGATATGCCCTAAAATTGTCAAACCTCCACTCTCTTCACCTCCAATAACCATGTCGTTACTCTGCATCACTTCAGAAATGTATTTAAAACCGACCGGCGTCTCTTTCACCTGAATACCATAAATCCTCGCAATAGCATCAACAAAAGAGGTGGTCATAACCGAACGAGCAACTACCCCTTTCCACTTTCTGGTCTTAACCAGGTGATTCAGGAGAAGGGCGAGAACCTGATTTGGCGAAATGAAGGTACCATCCCTATCTAAAATGCCAAACCTGTCAGAGTCGCCATCAGTAGCCAGCCCCAAATCGCACTTCTCTTCTCTGACGGTTTTGACCAACTCTCCAAGATAGGCAGAAGAAGGTTCGGGTGGATAACCACCAAAGAGGACATCCCTCCGGTTATGCAGAAGTTTAACTTCACAACCTGCTTCTTTAAGTATATCGTCCAGGTATTCTCGCGCCGTCCCATACATGAGGTCAACGGCAAGTTTCAACTTCGCTCTCCTGATTACTTTCAAATTTACGAGCTCCCTAATTCTCTTTATATATTCTGGTTGCGGGTTTACATATTCAATCAGTCCCTTTTCTCTTCCTGTCTCCCAGAGGATATCCTTTACAGAAGATTCCCGTTCCATAAGCAAAGCGCAATTCCTTTCTATAGCATCGGTTGTGTCCGGGAGTGCAGGACCGCCCGATGAAGGAGAGAACTTTATTCCATTATACTCCGGAGGATTATGGGAAGCTGTAAAATTGATTCCTCCACTCAGCCGACTCCTTAGAATCTCAAAGGCAAAAGCTGGAGTGGGTACATCCCTTATTGTGATAAGTGCCTTTATGCCATTAGCTGCCAGAACCCTGGATGACACTTTTGCAAAATTTTCCGACATAAACCGCGTGTCGTAACCAACGAGAGCCTGTTTCTCGTCCCTCGTTTCTTGTTCCTTGATATAGTTGGCTATAGCCTGACTTACTAACCTGACATTACCAATCGTGAACTCATCAGAAATAACTGCCCGCCAGCCAGCTGTACCAAATTTTATCTTTACCATTTTTCTCCATCACTAAAATTAGTGCAACTGATTATACCACATCCCCTCCAAAAATTCAACCAGCAAAAAGGGGTCAGAGTCATTTTTCACGAGATTTTCCTACTCTTTCTTACCCAGAGTCCTCCGGAAATGTTCGAGGGTTTTCCCTCGGGCGTATTTGAAGGCAAAAAATGAAGAAGTATGTGTAAATGGTAACCAGATTAACTCGGGCTCGCCGATACGGGACCAGAATTCTGAGGTACAAGAGCGAGGAACAATCAGATCATTGACTGTATTGATCATTAAGATAGTTTCTGGGGAGAGCCTTCGGGTATAGGTTAGTGGGTCTACATCCTCTAACTTCTGAGAAACCAACTGGAAGAATTGTTCCTCCGTGAGTTTTTCTTTTTTCATAACTCTTTTTCTAAAAGAGCGAATTGTCTTTTCTCTCGATTCGGAAAAAAGTCTAGCCAAATTTCCTCCGCCCAAAATAAAGACAGCGCTCTTTACTCTCGGGTCGGTCTCAGCCACAAGAGAGCTTAAGAACGCCCCCAGGCTTGCTCCTGTAATCCCAATCCTTTCTGCATCTATCTCTTTCTGGTTAACTAGCCAATCGATACTTCTGCGAGCATCAATAATAGTCTTTATGAGCCTTCTCCTGACAATCTCCATGTCTCCCTCAGAATTCAAAAGCCTTTCTCCCCTCTCCAGCCTAAAGCAATTCATTCCATGACCCACGAGAAATTTTGCCATCTTCTTGGAAAAGAAATAGTTGCCTCCGGCTATAGGCAGAATAACAATTACAGGCAACCTATCTCCCCTTTCCACCTGATAATAGTAGCCTCTTACCGTGTTATTCTCTCCGGGAGCGGGTAGTGCTGAGGGAAAAGTGACTTTCTTAATCACATAGCCTTTCTTTTTTCTAACCAGCTCGACTTCTACGGGGAATTTCTCCTTTGCATAATTGAAAGGAGACACATCTTTAATCTTTTCCATTACCTTCGATTCTCCTTTTATTCCCCTGTAGGGGATATGCGCGCAGGAAGTAGCCAAAAAGAGAACAAAAAATATTAGATTGACAATCAGTTTCAATTAAGTTTTCCCCAAAATAGATTCCGGCTCCCATTTAAAAAGCACACCTCTTCGGTGTGCTCTCAAAATTTGATTCCATTTCCCGAGTTATACTGCAAAAGTTTTGGCAGGCCTGGAGGGACTCGCCCTTCGGCCTCTCCCATCTATCCCTCGGCCTCAGGGTCCGGCTTGCTCGCTGTCGCCGTCCCGCCTTTTCCTCCCATAAGGTCGGCGCTCGCAAGCGTTCGAGTTGCCCGTCATTGTATCGAGTCTTTGACCCCGCATTCCCAAGTATGCTTTGAGATATTGGCAGGCCTGGAGGGACTCGCCCTTCGGCCTCTCCCATCTATCCCTCGGCCTCAGGGTCCGGCTTGCTCGCTGTCGCCGTCCCGCCTTTTCCTCCCATAAGGTCGGCGCTCGCAAGCGTTCGAGTTGCCCGTCATTGTATCGAGTCTTTGACCCCGCATTCCCAAGTATGCTTTGAGATATTGGCAGGCCTGGAGGGACTCGAACCCCCAACCAACGGTTTTGGAGACCGCTACTCTACCAATTGAGCTACAGGCCTATTTTTATCTTACACTTTTCTTATCTATTTTAGTTCCTTATGAATAGTGTGTTTGCAACAGAACCTACAGTACTTCTTCAGTTCCAGCTTCTTGGGATTCTTCTTCTTATTCCTTCTGTATGTGTAGTTTCGCCTTTTACATTTGCTACAGGCAAGACTAATAGTCACTATATCAGCTTTAGCCATTTTTTAACTCCCAGCGAGGGGATTTAGTATAGCCAGCATTTCTTGTAGCAGCAAAGCGTAAGCTTTGCTTGTCTTTTGTCCCGATTCATCGGGACCTACAAATCTTCCGCGCCATTGTAGGCACAGATTCAATCTGTGCAGCTGACCGAGCGACTCCGAAAACTATCCCCACCTCTATTTCCCCAAGGATGAAGGGATAGTTGCAGGAGCTTCAAATCCGCGTCATTGCGGGCATAATACTGAAAAAGTGTTGCTATTAAAAACAGTAACTATATGTTATTGTTGAAGAAAAACGCTGTTTTGTACTCGATTATTAAAACCGTTTAATAAAGGG
>CAZJWT010000081.1:0-5697 GCA_964550005.1 uncultured Clostridia bacterium
ATCTCGTCGATAACCATGAGATTGCTTCGTCGCTTTGCTCCTCGCAATGACATTACGCCACAGCCTCTATCGCTCCGCTACTCCTTTTAATAACTTACTGCATCAACCTTAGAACTTTCCTTCCCTTCTATAGTGACCAGTACCTTATTGGGTAGACAGATAATATTTTGGCCCGGTCTGTTTATCCATCCCGTATTCACGCATATCTTTTGCAAACAGGATGATTCTACCGCCCTCACTCTTCCGTCCTTAACCTCTATAGCCACCCTCCCTTTTTCCGCCTCAACATTGATTATCTTGTCTATTCTTAAGGAGACCCTTTGAACAGGTCTGTCACCGACTTTGATTAGAGCTGTGCTTGCCTCACTTGAGACAAAAAATGGTCTGATGAAAAAGAAGGAGGCAATCGCAACCAAGCCAAATATTAGAATCCTATCATTTCTGGTCAACATACTCAATCTGTGAAGCCAATCCCGAGGAAACAGAAACCACTCCCTCCTTATCCACAATGACCCCTTCTATCCCCTCCAGGCTCTCAATCAAATCCATTCCTTTCCTGGGACCCAAAACGAACACGCCGGTGGCCAGTCCATCAGCAAAAGTAGTTTCTTTAGCGACAATAGTCACGCTCTGACACTCATCTGCAGGATAGCCTGTCTTGGGATCGAGGATATGGTGGTATCTTTCCCCCTCAGAAAAAAAGAAACGCTCGTAATCGCCAGAAGTTACAATTGCCTTATCTTCCAACTCAACAATTCCTAAAATTTCTCCTCCCTTTCGAGGGTGGCGAATACCGATCCGCCAGGGTTTACCCTGCTTTCTTCCCAAAACGTATATATCTCCTCCTGCATTAACCATAGCGCTTTCTACATTCTTCTCTTTCAAAACCCTTATTGCCGCATCCACCGCATAGCCTTTGGCTATAGCTCCAAGGTCGATACCCATACCTTTCTTAGCAAAACGGACACTGCTATTTTTTAGGGCCATATTCGCGGAGCCTACTAATTGTAATCTCTCCTGGATTTCTTTCTTGGCTGGCACCGCAGGATTCTCTCCCTCAATATTCCAGATTTTCACCAAGGGATAAATTGTCACATCAAAACAACCTCTGGTTAGTTCCGAGAGGCGAACCGCTTTTTCAAGCAGGGAGAAGAGCTCATCGCTAATCCGTATCCCGCCTCCCGTTAATTGTGTACTCTCTACGCTCCCAGAGGAAGTTTCGTTATTAATCCTTGAAACCTCGCTATCTGGAAGAAAACGCGACATCTTCTGTTCAACTCTCCTCACTTCTTCCATTGCACTGTCAATAGCTTCCTGTGCCTTAGCCTTATTCCTGTGGCATACCTTGATTTCTACCACAGTATCCATCAAGAATTCTACTCTATTGTATTCCTTCTCCCCGCAACCACAGATAAAAAATATGAGAAACAAAAAAATCAGAGCTCTAAATTTTTCCATTTTCCAAAATCTCAAATCTTTATATTTATTTTCTCTCCACAATTTCTGCAACTCTCTCCTGCAAGACCGACCACCCTGGTATGGTAGCCCCGACGCTCAATAAGTATCTCCTTACAATTCGGACAATAAGTATTAGATTCAGGCTTTTCCCATACATTACCAAGATAGACGTACTTCAGTTTCCTTTGAGCAATTCTTCTCACCCTTTCCAGAGTAGCCAGAGGTGTAGCCTCGATAGTCATCTTATAACAAGGATAGTAACGGGAGAAATGTAAAGGAATTTCATCGGATAGAGAAGAGAGCCAATCGCTCAGGTCCTCAACTTCACTATCAGAGTCGTTGAGAGTGGGAATGACTAGATTTGTGACTTCTACATGCTTTTTCTGCCCGGCCATAATTTCCACCGTGCGCAGGACATCTCCTAACCTGCCCTTACAATAATCCTTATAAAAATCGTCCCGAAAGGATTTAACATCAACATTGGCTGCGTCTGTGTAGGGTAAGAGATTCACCAGAGGTTCTTCATTAATATAGCCGTTAGTAACCAGGACATTTTTCAAATTGTATTTTTGTGCTTGATGAGCAGTTTCCAAGAGATATTCAAAGTTAATTAAGGGCTCATTGTAGGTATAGGCTATGCCAATAGAATCGTACTCCTTCGCCAATCTTATAGCATCATCAGAGGTTACAGTTCTCATAGGAACCTCGCCCATTTCAGCCTGAGAAATCTCATAATTTTGACAGCCCTTGCATTTGAAATTACAGCCAACTGTCCCCAGAGATAGAATTTCTCTTCCTGGATAAAAATGGTAGAGAGGCTTTTTCTCAACAGGGTCCAGATTTACCGAGATAAACTGGTCGTAAACTAAAGCAAATAGTTTCCCTCCCACGTTTTTTCGAGTTCGGCAGATGCCAGTCTTTCCATCATTAATTATACACTGATGGGGACACAAAAAACACTGCACTCTATTCTCTTCTTCCAGCGGTAGGTAGTATAGCGCTTCTTTCATTAATCCTTTCTCCTCTTTCGCAAAGCGAGCGCATCGGAAATCCATTGTAAATAATCTCTATTCCCTCCTACTATGGGAAGAGCAATTACTTCTGGAACTTCATAACTATGAATTTCCTTTACTCTTTTCACAACCCCCTTTGCCATTTTCGCCTGGGTCTTAACCACCAGCATCCACTCCTTGCTCGATTCAATCTTTCCCTTCCACCAGTAAAGGGACTCAACACCAGGAATAATATTAACACAGGCTGCCAATTTCTCCTCCGCCAAAACCCTTCCCAGCCTCTTCGCCTCTTCCTCGCTGCCTGAAGTGATGAATATTACTATGCCTTTCATGAGATTCTCCTCTTTCAAATTCTTATCTACTCGACCTAAATTTCCTCTTACCCAGTGGATCCCTTACATAATTATCACGACATTTCTTACAGAGAACAAACTCAAACCCGATACAGATATCTTTCTCCAGTCTCTTCCCCTGTTTCTTCTTAATCTTTTTCAGTAATTCTTTTATCTCTTTTCCAAAATCGCGTGTCAAATCTAAAAGATTGATTTCTAAACCATCATAGGCAGCATACGAAGCTATCCTGACCAGATAACGGTTCCCCACGATTTCCTTACCACATAACTCGCATTTATATTCCATATCCAATCCGTATATACAACTATTAGTATGCTTCGACCAATCGGAGCGACTCCGAAAACTATCCCTACCTCTTAACACCCCGGTGATGAAGGGATAGTTACAGATGTCATTGCGAGCGACTGCAAGGAGCGTGGTCCCGATAAATCGGGGCTTCGTCGCTCAGCTCCTCGCAATGACATTTGACCGAGCGACTCCGAAAACTATCCCTTCATCACCATCACTATCGAATTGGTTGGACATTTCTCAACACAGATTCCACAATTTGTGCATTTCTCGTAATCGATGATAGCCAGATTATTTTCTATCTTAATGGCACCTGGCTCACAAACCTTGACGCACACACCGCAGGCAATACAACCAAATTTACATATCTTGCGAACTATCGCTCCCTTATCGAGAGAATTACATTTAACGTAGACTTTCGCTCTTTTAGGAATGAGACTGATTACTTTTGTGGGGCAGACTTCAACACATTTTCCACATGCGGTACATTTATCCATCAAAATCTCAGGCGTCTTTCCCTTTTCCCAGCGAATCGCATCAAAAGGACAGACAGCCTGGCATGAGCCAAGTCCCAAACACGCATAACTGCAAGCCTTGTATCCGCCAGCCAAAAGATGAGCTGCGCGACAGTCCTCCACTCCTCTATAGTCATATTTTACTTTACACTCATCCCCCTGACACATAACCCTGGCAACTGTAACTTCTCTAACTTTGAATTCTTTCCCGAGAATTTCGCCTATTTTATGAATAGTCTCTTCACTAACGACCGGACAGGAAATTGCACCGGGGTCCCCTCTAACCAAGGCCTCTGCCATACCCGTACACCCGGCAAAGCCGCAAGCACCACAGTTACTTCCCGGGAGAATTTTCAATATCATCTCCTGTCTGGGGTCAGCCTTTACAGCGAACTTTTTGCCAGCCACGGCTAAAAGAAAACCAAAAAGGAGCCCCAGACCACCCAAAGTAATCACGGCAAAAAAGACCATAATCCCCCCTTAATCATAGCCCAAATAGACCTTTAAAGCCCAAAAATGCTAAAGACATCAAAGCAGCCAAGAAGAATGCAGTGGGATATCCCTTTAACGGCTCTGGAATGGGCGCAATTTCCAGTCTCATCCTGATTGCAGTAAACAGCATTATAGCTACTGTATAGCCTAAAGATACTCCCAAAGAATATATAATAGTTTGAATAAAACTGTAATTATAATCGACATGAAGGAAAGCGACTGCCAGGATAGCGCAATTGGTTGTAACCAATGGAAGATATATTCCCAGAGCTTGATATAAGTTATTAATATACTTCTTCAGGAAAAGCTCCTCCAACTGAACCAAAGCGGCAATTACCAATATGAAAATTGAGATTTTCAGAAATTCCAGGTGCAGTGGCAACAAGATAGAGTGATATAGAACCCAGGTAACTGCTGAAGATATAGTCATTACGAATATAACCGCCATGCTCATCCCCAAAGAAACGTCCATCTGGCGAGAAACGCCAAAGAAGGAGCAAAGCGCGATGAAGCGGATAAGGAGAATGTTATTTATTAAAACGGCCGAAAAGAAGATACCGAAAAGACTTACCTGCTCCATTCGATTCCTCCCTTAACTTAAATTAAAGAATTCACCTCTAATACCTGAGGATGAAGGGATAGTTGCAGATGTCATTGCGAGCGACTGCAAGGAGCGTGGTCCCGATAAATCGGGGCTTCGTCGCTCAGCTCCTCGCAATGACATTTGACCGAGCGACTCCGAAAACTATCCCTTCATCCTCTTCTACCCTTCCACCAGTTGAGGATTCCCATTAGAAAGCCAATAGTTAAGAATCCTCCCGGAGGGAGAATCATAATCAAACCAGGGTTAAGAATGAATCTACTTGAGCCAAATATTGTACCGTTCCCTAAGACTTCTCTAATTATTCCAATTATGACTATTACCAGAATAAATCCCAGTCCCATCCCTATGCCATCCAAGAGAGAATCCATCACGGAATTCCGATAGGCAAATGCCTCAGCCCGTCCCAAAATAATGCAATTAACTACAATCAAAGGAACAAAAACACCCAGGGATCTGTGGAGAGGTGGGAAATATGCAGCCATAACATAGTCAGTTACAGTAACAAAAGTAGCTATAATGATAATGAAGACAGGAATACGAATATCTTCAGGAATAATTTTACGGCAAAACGAAATTGCCAGGTTGGAAAGGGCCAAGACAAAAGTTGCCGCAATCCCCATTCCCAGAGCGTCAATTGCAGAACTGGAGACTGCCAGGAGAGGACAGAGCCCAATCATTAACACCAAAACTGGGTTCTCCCTTAGAAACCCATTAGTAAAACTTTTCAACTTAGCCATACTGTTCACCATCCAATTTGCAAATCTGTAGTGTAGCCCCTTCCTAAATTTCAAATTTCAAATTTCAAATTTCAAATTGCGGACATAAAGCCCTACACTACCATTGACGCAGAGTTTCGCTCTGCTACTCCATCATTACATTCCTTTCTTGTAGTGTAGCCCTTTATGTGCGTCCCGATTTATCGGGACGGGGAACAAGCCCACTACACTATTAATTGCACGCGTACTCTATCTCC
>CAZJWT010000082.1:0-5670 GCA_964550005.1 uncultured Clostridia bacterium
CTCCTTTTAACAATTTTAGGAAAAGTTAGTTTGCGAGGAGCACTTAATTTCTTGCCTCCTCTTCTCCTCTAAGGAAATATAGTTCGTGAGGAGCCTTAGAAATTTTAGCAAAAAAACAACGGCAACCTTTTTACCTTCCACCCCACTTCTAGGAAAAGTTAGTTTGTGAGGAGCATTTAATTTCTTGCTTCCCCTTCTCCTCTAAGGAAATATAGTTCGTGAGAAGCATTAGAAATTTTAGCAAAAAAACAAGGACGACATATCCCTCTTTCTACTCTTCATCAAAGAAAAGTTGATTTTGAAGAGCATTGGAATTTTAGCGAGGAAACGAGGCTAACACTTTTTCCCTCATCACCTCCAGGAAAAGTTAGTTTGCGAGGAGCATTTAATTTCTTGCTTTACTAAATCTTTGCGAGCGAAACGATAAAATTTCAATTGTTTGACCCCGATTTATCGGGGGAGTTTTTGAAATTTAGTGTAGCGAGCAATAGATTTTGTCAGCAAGAAATTTCAGCGACGAGCAAACTAACTTTCCCTCACCCTCAACCCTTTCGCCCCAATATCCCTCCTATAATGCATCCCCTCAAACCTGATTCTCTTAACAGCCTCATAGGTCAAATCTATCGCCTCTTTCAATGTACTCTTCCAACCGGTAACCCCCAGAACACGACCACCAGAAGTCAACAAGCGATTCCCATCTCTCGTCGTTCCGGCATGAAATACATAGACATCTTTCATTCTACCAGCCCTATCAAGACCAAATATCTCTTTACCCCTCTCAAATGAACCCGGATACCCCCCCGAAGCCACCACAACACAGACACAGGATTTCTTCTCCCACTCAACCGGGACCTCTCCCAATTTCCCGTCAATGGTCCCTTCAATCACATCAACCAAATCTGTCTTTAAGAGGGGTAAGACCGCCTGGTTCTCCGGGTCGCCAAAGCGAACATTGAACTCAAGAACCTTCGGTCCTTCCCTTGTCACCATAATGCCCGCATATATTGCACCTTTAAATTCTATTCCTTCCGCTTTCAACCCTTTAAGAAAATTGCCAAAAATCCTTTCTTCTGCCCAGCGATAGACGTTTCCAGTCACAACCGGTGCAGGAGCATAGGCACCCATTCCTCCTGTGTTTGGCCCTTTGTCCTGATCAAATACTGGTTTATGGTCCTGCGAAGGTATTGTAGGAAGCACAGTCTCTCCATCACAAAATCCAATCAGCGATGCCTCCTCCCCTTCCAGTTTCTCCTCTATAATAACCTTATTGCCCGCATCCCCGAATATCCTGTCTTCCATAATCGAGTGAATAGCATCTAAAGCTTCTTCTTTCGTTTCGCAAACAATCGCCCCTTTCCCCGCAGCCAGCCCATCAGCCTTAACTACACATGAAAATTTACCAGATTGTTGAGGAGAGCGCGAAAGTTTTTCCACATAGTCCGATGCATCTTTTGAATCTTCAAAGACTTCAAAGTCAGCAGTGGGAATATTGTACTTTTTCATGAAATTCTTTGCAAATACCTTACTTCCCTCCATTTTGGCTGCTCTCATACTAGGCCCGAAAATCCTCAGACCCTTAGCCTGAAAAAAATCAACAATTCCCCCCACCAAAGGAACTTCCGGGCCAACGACAGTCAAGTCCACACTCTCTTTCTTGGCAAATTCCGCCAGGTCAGTAAAATTTAGCGGGTCGAGAGAAACACACTCAGCAATCTGTGAAATTCCGCCATTTCCAGGAATACAATAAATCTTAGAGACCCTCTTACTCTGCGCCAGCTTCCAGACTATCGTGTGTTCCCTCCCCCCCGCCCCAATCACCAGAACCTTCATCCCCCACCTTCCTTCTGGAATTTCTATTTGTTCCAATAAAGTGTACCAAATTGGCGAAGCCGAAAAATAAACGGCGCTTAATTTCTATTTGAGTATTTTCAGCTCCTCGTCTATTGAGCTTATGACTGTATCACACGCTTTTATATAGTTTTCTTCTGGATGAACTAAAGATCCAATCAAGTTCTGCTCATAGAACCGATCGCTTTCCATGCCCGGCCTCCCCTGTATGGCCATTCTGGCTAGCTCCTCAACCCGGGCATTCCAAACGGAAAAGACATTTTCGTAAATGTTTCTGATGTGCTCTACACAAGTAGAGCTGACATATCGCCGTAATTCTACTAAATCTATCCTAGCAAAATATGTGACAGGCATAAGAACCAAAAACTTTGCTCTGTTACTATTCCAATTATCAAAAGTTTTTTGCAAGTAGCGCTTACCTTTTGCCACATCTGTTCTCACTAGCTCCAAGGAAGATCTTATCTTGTCGATAGTCTCTTCTCTTCTTATCTTCCTTGAAAACCTATAAGCAAACCATGCACCGCCAAAAGCCGCAGCGCCCGGAATTACGGCCTTTTCTATTAACCATTTTAAAAAATTCCATGCTCCGGTTAAGAAAATATGTAAGTCCATAGCTTATCAACTTCTTATCTTCTCTTTTATCAAATCCGTCCAGTTAGGATGAATTCCTATTATCCCCCCTTACTTTTCGACCAACTTTTTGCAGGCTTGGTGGTATTTTTGTCTGGTCTTTTCCACGATTTCTTCAGGTAATGGGGGAGCAGGGGGTTTTTTATCCCAATCGAGGGATTCGAGGTAATCGCGGACGAATTGTTTGTCGAAGCTCAATTGGGGTTTCCCTGGCTCATAACTATCCTTATCCCAGAACCTTGAAGAATCGGGAGTTAAGACTTCGTCAATGAGAATAATTTCGTCGCCAATAATGCCAAACTCAAATTTGGTGTCGGCAATGATAATTCCTCTGGAGAGAGCATAATCGGCTGCTTTCTTATAGCAGGCAAGGCTCTTCTCCTTGAGAAAGAGAGAAATTTCCTCTCCTTCGTTATCTATTAGTTGCTTTTCGGTTATGTTTATGTCGTGACTTCCTGTCTGAGCTTTAGTGGCTGGTGTAAAGATGGGTTGGGGAAGTCTATCCGACTCCCTTAAACCTTTCGGCAAGTCAATACCACAAACCTTCCTCTCCCTCTGGTAATCTTCCCAGGAGGAACCGGCAAGATATCCTCTTACGACACATTCTATGTTTATTCGCCTCGCTTTCTTCACCAGCATAGAACGGTCTTTCAAAATCTCTTTATAGGGAGAGAGTTGAGAAGGAAAATGTTCCACATCGCCAGTAATCAGATGGTTGGGGACGACATCCTTTAAGTAATTGAACCAGAAAAGAGAAATCTGAGTGAGAATTTTACCTTTATCGGGGATGGGAGTGGGAAGAACAACATCAAAGGCAGAAATCCTGTCTGTGGCGACAATGAGAAGTTCCTTGCCCAGGTCGTAGATATCCCGCACCTTTCCCCTGAAGAAGAGAGGTATTCCTTTTAGGTTAGTTTCTATGATTGGCTGAGAATTTTCCATAATTTTCGATCTAATCCCCCTCACCCCTGCCCTCTCCCTCGAGGGGAGAGGGAACTACTGAGGGGTATCCTCCCTCGGGGTCAGGGACGACCCCGAGTACCTGGTACGGTAGCAGGAAAAGTTAGTTTACGAGAAGCATTTAATTTCTTGCCTTACTAAATCTTTGCGAGCGAAACGATAAAATTTCAATTGTCCGATGCCGATTTATCGGCAGAGTTTTTGAAATTTAGTGGAGCGAGCGTCTGTCATTGCGAGGAGCGTAGCGACGAAGCAATCTCATAGATTTATACACCAGATTGCCACGGGCTTCGCCCTCGCAATGACATAGCGACGAGTAAACTAACTTTCCGTTATTTTCCCATGCCGACTCGTTGGGCTTTCTGAAATATCTTGCCTTCTAACTTTATCTCAGGAGCAATGATTATTTCAGTAAGGTGCATCTCTTTGATGTTTCTCGCTCCCACATTACCCATACCTGATCTGAGTGCTCCCACCAGATTCTGTGTCCCATCGTCGAGCTTCGCTGGACCATACAGAATTTCTTCCAAGGTTCCGGTGGTGCCTACATGAATTCTGGTTCCCCGCGGGAGGTTTCGGTGAGGAGTAGCCATTCCCCAGTGGTATCCTCTTCCAGGCGCCTCTTTTGCCCGGGCAAATGATGAGCCAATCATCACTGCATCTGCTCCACAGGCAAAGGCTTTACATATATCGCCGCCTGTAGTCATACCACCGTCAGTAATAATTGAGACATATCTTCCGGTCTTCTTATAACAGTAATCCCGCGCTGAAGCACAGTCTACAGTAGCGGTCACCTGGGGAACGCCTATTCCCAATACCCCTCTCGTTGTACAGGCAGCACCAGGACCAATTCCCACCAGAAGCCCGGCACATCCTGTCTCCATAAGTTCTAAAGCAGCATCATAGGTCACGCAGTTCCCGACAATCACGGGAATCTTCATCTGGGAGCAGAACTTCTTGAAGTCCAGAACTTCATATTCTGTAGAGATATGCCTAACCGTGGAAACTGTTGACTGAACAACAAAGATATCGCATCCTGCATCTTGAGCCAATTTGCCGTACCTGGAAGCATTCTGAGGAATAGAGGAAACAACAGCTAAAACCCCGGCGTCTTTGATCTCTCTTATCCTCTTCGCGATAAGTTCTTCCTTGATAGGCTCTTTATAAATCTCCTGGACCAAGACCGTTGCTTCATCGTTGCTTGCTGTGGCAATTCTTTTCAGAATTTTCTCGGGGTCTTTATATCGAGTCTGTACTCCCTCTAAGTTCAATACAGCCAGTCCCCCGAGTTTCCCCATGGCAATGGCGAATTTTGGGTCAACTACCCCATCCATTGCTGAAGCAATAAAAGGTATCTCAAGCTTGAGAGTTCCGAGCTTCCAGTTAATATCTACTTCATTGGGATTTATGGTAACCAAGCCTGGGACTAAAGCTACTTCATCAAAACCGTAAGCCCTGCGAGCCTCCCGATCTCGACCTATAAAGAAAGGCATCTTGCACCCCCCAAAAAAAGAAAATTACAAATTTCAAATTTCAGATTACAAATTTTGAATTTCAAATTACGGGCATAAAGCCCTACACTACTACAAATCAAAAATCAAAGATCAAAGATCAAAAATCAAAAATTTCAAATTACAAATTATGAACTATGAACTACGAACTATGAACTAAATTATCCTGTGCTACCAAATCCTCCCTCATTACGCATTGTCTCATCGAGTTCTTCGCACTCTTCCCATTCTATTAGTTCAACTTTCTTAAGCACAGCCTGGGCAATCCGCTCTCCTCTTTTAATCTCTACGGTCTCTTTAGGACTGGTATTAAAAATAATCACCTGTACTTCGCCGCGATAGGTGGAATCTACTGTTCCGGGACTGTTCAAAACAGTCAATCCCTTATTTATCGCCAATCCGCTACGGGGTCTAATTTGCAACTCATATCCAGAGGGAACAGCTACCTTTATTCCAGTAGGAATTAATGCTCTCTCCTGCGGCTTTAACGAAATCTTCTCCCCAGCATTGAAAAGATCAACCCCTGCATCACCTCGATGTCTGTACTGGGGTAGAGGAATATCTTTCCTTAATCTCATCACCTTTACTTTCAATCTCTAAACCTCCCAGGAAGTAGTTCCCTTTGTGTCGGTCGGCCAATTCACCCAGTTTAGACTTATTCCAGTTGGGAATCCTGCTGAAGTACCCCACAATACGGGTTATTCCGTACACCTCAGTGGAG
>CAZJWT010000083.1:0-5574 GCA_964550005.1 uncultured Clostridia bacterium
CTCTTGGCGGGAGCTCTTCTGATTCTTTATGAACTTAGCATCTGGCTTACAAGAATGGCTACTGTTCAGAGAGACGAAGGAAAAGTTATACAAAAGTTGGAATGATAGGGAGGATTTTAGGATGAAAGGAGTTTTTTATAGAAGGCAATTATCCAGGAGAGAATTTTTTAAAATATGTGCTATTAGCGGCGTTACTCTTGCGTCGGCTCCTTTGCTCATTGATATTTTGAAAGCCGCTGTCCCCAGCCCAAGAAGCGGGGAGAAGGGTTTTATCTCCAAGAGAGAGGCGATGTTTTATAAGACTGTGGATGAACAGACAGTCCAGTGTCAGCTTTGTCCCAGGAGATGCACCCTTTCCGAAGGAATGAGGGGGTTTTGTCGTGCAAGGGAGCCGCACGAAGGCAAACACTATTCAATGGTATACGGTAATCCCTGTGCCATTCATATTGACCCCATCGAAAAGAAACCACTTTTTCACTTCTTGCCTCAAACAACTGCCTTCTCAATTGCCACGGCTGGCTGTAACTTGCGGTGCAAATATTGCCAGAACTGGCAAATTTCACAGTTTCCTCCGGAGGAGACAGAGAATTATGCCTTGCCTCCAGAAGAGGTGGTAAATTTCGCTATCAAATATGACTGTCCTACAATAGCCTACACATATTCAGAGCCTTCCATATTCTATGAATATATGTACGATACGGCTGTAATTGCCAAGGAGAGGGGTGTGAAGAACATGTACCACTCCAATGGATATCTAAACCCTGAACCCTTAAAGGAACTTTGCAAATATCTTGATGGAGCGAACATAGACCTAAAAGGGTTTAGTCAGAAATTTTATGGGGAGATTTGTGAAGCAACCCTCCAGCCAGTGTTAAATACCCTTAAAACACTAAAAGAGGAAGAGGTGCACTTAGAAATTACAAGCCTTATTGTCCCAACTTATAATGATGATATGGAAAAGATAAAAGAGATGTGCTTGTGGATACGCGATAATTTGGGAAAGGAAGTGCCTCTCCATTTCTCGAAGTTCTATCCGCTCTATAAGTTAAAGAATCTCTCGCCAACTCCTGTAGAGACATTGGAGAAAGCGAGAGAGGTTGCCCTTAAAGTGGGTCTGGAGTATGTATATATAGGAAATGTGCCCGGCCATCCTGGTGAGAACACCTATTGTCCCAAAGATGGAAAACTTCTTATTCACAGAAGGGGCTACGAAATCCTTGAGAATAATGTCGTCGGAGGAAAATGTAAATTTTGTGGCAGGCCAATTCCAGGTGTATGGCCTGACGAAAACGTCAGGAAAAAGACAGAACTCCCCTCACCAAAAGTATCGGAATACTTAGGATAGTGAAAAGTGAAAAAGTACCTTATTTTGGGCTTGATTCTCATAGGCTTTACTTCTATGGCCGCCCAGATAGTGTTGATGAGGGAGTTAATGGTTGTCTTTTATGGCAACGAGCTTTCCCTGGGCATTACTCTTGCGGGCTGGCTCTTCTGGGTGGCTATGGGAAGCTGGGGAATTGGCAGGTTCTTTGTTGAACGAATAAGATATAAACTTGCCTTTTTTGCTTTCGGTGAGCTCCTTTTAGCACTATTCCTTCCCGTAACTATTTTTGCTGCCAGTGCCATACCTATCATCCTCGGCACCTTGCCTGGAGAAATCATCGGGCTCTTTCCTATGCTCTATTCGAGTATGGCTATTCTGGCTCCCACCTGCCTCCTTTTAGGATTTCTCTTCGTTCTGGGATGTCGGCTTTACTCGGCCAAAAGTGGGGAAGGCGCAGAACAGATTGGCTATGTCTACGTTCTCGAGGCAATAGGTGCCACATCCGGTGGACTTTTATCCAGCCTTCTTTTGATTCGGCTATTGCCTCCACTCTATATTATGCTGGGAATAGGTCTACTTAACCTGGGAGTTGCTTTTTCCTTAGCGTGGTTTTTGGAGGAAAGGAAGCCTCTTCTCCTTGTTCCAACTTCTATATTAATTTTGGCGAGCTTGAGCCTTTTTGCTTTTGGAAAAGTCGGGGACTTGCGTCAGGCTTCTCTGGACTTGCGGTGGAGAACTTACCATCTATTGACCTCTCGAAATTCCATATATGGAAATCTTACTGTCACCGGGAAGGATAACGCCTACAGTTTCTTTAACAATGGACTTTACAACTTTACTGTTCCAGATGAGTTTACAAGCGAGAGAATTGCCCATTTTGCACTTCTGGAGCATCCAGAACCAAAAAAGGTTCTACTTATCGGTGGAGGGGTAGGTGGAGTTTTGCAGGAAATTCTCAAACATCCTGTAGAAAAGGTCGACTACCTGGAACTGGACCCTCTGACGATTAGCCTGGCAAAAGAATACCTCTCTTCCACAAAAGAGTATGTTTTGAATGATGAGCGAGTGGAGGTTAAAAATGTAGATGGCAGGCTGTTTGTTAGGCGAACTTCTAATAAATATGACCTTATTATTGTCAATCTTCCTGACCCCTTTACCGCCCAGATAAATAGATTTTATACTGTTGAATTTTTTAAAGCCACGGAAAGAATTCTGAAAGACGAAGGGATACTCTTTTTTGGAATTACCTCCTCCCCCAATTACATCAGTGAAGAGCAACGAAATCTTCTGGTCTCGCTTAACGAATCCTTAAAGAGAGTCTTCGCTGAAGTGAAAGTTATTCCCGGAGACACCAATTACTTTTTGGGCTGTAAAAGCAAAGGGATTCTTACTCTCGATTATCGGAGACTTATGGAAAGGTTAAATGAAAGAAAAGTGAAAGCAAAATATGTTCGAGAATACTATTTGGCGAGTGAGTTATCGGATGAAAGGATTGACTATTTGGAAGGGAAACTTATTGCTTCACCAAAGATTATGCTCAATTACGACTTTCGTCCGATATCTTACTATTACGATATGGTGCTCTGGAGCGCACAGTTCAAGTCCACTCTGGCAAAAATTTTTAAGAGAATTTCTCAAAATGTAATCTATGTTACTGCTATCCTAATCTACTGTGCGATTCTTCTACCCATCTGCCTGAGAAGGTCAATCGATGAAGTTCGGCCTATAGCCATTCTCACGGCTGTGGCAACCACAGGCTTTGCTGAGATAACATTCCAGGTCATAACTCTACTCTCTTTCCAAATTATCTACGGTTATGTTTACTATAAATTGAGCATAATTCTTACCTCCTTTATGATTGGGCTAATTTTTGGCAGCTGGTGGGCCACCAAAATTATCGAAAAGGGTCGGGGCAATTTTCTTAATTTCATAGAAGCTCAGATTTGTATATGTATTTATCCCTTGATTCTCCCTTTCATATTTTTAGGTTTTGCTGGCTCGGCAGGAAAATTTAGTACATATCTGGGTTCAAATATCATCCTGCCTTTCCTTCCCATAATGGCTGGTTTCATTGGTGGTTTCCAATTTCCGCTGGCCAATAAATTATATCTCCAGTCCAGGCGAGGCTTGGTGCGGGCAGCGGGAATTACTTATGGTCTTGACCTTTTAGGTTCCTGCCTAGGTGCTTTTTTAGTGAGCGTTTTTCTTCTGCCGATTCTGGGAATTCTAGCGGTCTGTTTGTTGGTGGCGCTTTTGAATCTGGTAAGCTTGGTCCTTCTTTTAGGAGGGGCAGGGAGCAGATTGAGGGTATTCCTATGAGTAATATTCTTGAAAAAAATCTTTCCAGAAGAGACTTCTTGAAAATGGTATCTCTCCTAGGGAGCACTGTTTTTCTTGGCAACTTTTTTCCTTTAAAGCAGAAGTTAAAAGGGAAAACGAAAATGGATTCAGTTATCTCAGTTGGTATGGCTAGAGGTGATTCGGCAGCCGATTCGGCTCGCCGGGCTATAAAGTTAGCTGGGGGTTTAGACTTCATCAAATCCGGGCAATCTGTCCTGATTAAGCCAAACGTTAATTCTGATGACCCCCATCCTGGGACAACCAATCCAGAGGTAGTTTTCGAGGTTGTGAACATGGTTAGAGAGAGGGGCGCCAAAAGAATAATTGTTGCCGACCGTTCAAATCCCTGGTGGGATACTTTAAAAGCGATGAAAAAAGTGGGAATATATGAAGCAGCTGTTCAAGGAGGCGCGGAGGTAGTCGTTTTCGGTAAAGGAGATTATGTGAAAGTTAATCCAGAAAATTCCTACCATTGGCCGCAAGGGTTTTACCTACCCGATTTAGTCAGACAGGTAGATCACGTCATTAGTCTGCCAGTAGCAAAAACTCATATTATTGCTGACTTCACTATGGGCATAAAGAATTGGGTAGGCTTAATACCCCCTTCTGACAGAAACTATCTTCATCTTAAAGAAAAAGAGAAGGACTTTTTTAGTAGCATGGTTAGCGAGATTCATTTGGGAAGGAAGCCTTCGTTTCTGGTGATGGATGCCACAAAGGTGTTTGTCTCGGGTGGACCTTCTCACGGGGATTTAGCTGAGCCTGGTTTGGTCATTGCCTCCTCTGATTTAGTGGCTAATGATGTTACGGGGCTGGCATTACTTAAGACACTGGGTACCATTGAGGAAATTCAGAAGAGGAGTGTTTGGCACCAGCCCCAAATCAAAAGAGCAGTTGAATTGGGTCTGGGCATAAAGGATTCTTCTGAAATTATCCTCAGGACATATAATATTCCAGAACAAGAGAAAATTAGAGAGCAATTGCTAAGTTAAAAAAATTCCATCACCTTACCCCTCACCCCGACCCTCTCCCCACAGGGGAGAGGATTAAGGTGAGGGGGTTGTACCGTAAGGGGGGAAATTTTTAATTTTATACTTGACAAAATTAGTCATATTTGTTAGACTATTGATGGGCTTAAAGATAGCTGAAAAATCATATATGTAGTAATTGTTTTTAGGAAAAAGCCAAAAGGGGGAAAGAATATGTTGTTGTCGACCAGGGGAGAATATGGGGTAAGGTGCATACTCGACCTGGCACTCCACTATGGAGAGGGACCAATTTCTAGCCGAGACATAGCAAAGAGGGAGGGAATTTCCCGAAATTACATCGAGCAACTATTTGTGCGTCTTCGCCGTGCCAAGTTAATTAGGAGCGTCCGCGGTCCGAAGGGGGGCTATCTACTAACCTCGCAACCGAGAAGCATCAAAGTTGGTGACATTGTCCGGGCTCTGGAAGGTCCGATAGCGGCGGCATATTGTGTCCAGCCGCAAAATTCGAAAGATTTATGTGAGCGCATCTCTACCTGTGTTCCTTATATCTTATGGAAGAGACTAACCAACAAGATAAACGAAGTGCTGGACAGCGCCACGTTGGAAGACTTATGTAGAGAGGGTATGAAACTTTCAAAGCACAGATTGGTCCATCCTCTTTCCTTTAGAATTTGAAATTTGAAATCTGAAATTTGTAATTAGGTCTTTTACGGAAGGAGCAGAAAATGGCAACTCAATCATATAGCCAGAAAGTAATGGAACATTTTATGCATCCCAGAAATGTGGGACAGATCGAAAATCCTGATGGAGTCGGCCATGTGGGTAATCCGATATGTGGAGATATTATGGAACTCTATATTAAGGTTAAGGACAATATAATTGTTGATGCCAAGTTTAAGACCTTCGGTTGTGGAGCTGCTA
>CAZJWT010000084.1:0-5529 GCA_964550005.1 uncultured Clostridia bacterium
GATAGCGATAACAGGAATAGCCGGTTCTTTTACCTTATCCATCCCGAAATAATCAGTAATACTGCCCTTGTTGGTCATAAGTAGGGCGATTCCCTTTGCTGCGTCCATCGAGCTTCCTCCGCCAAGACCAATTACTACCTCCACCGCGCATTTCTTGGCAAATTTTGCTCCTTCTTCAACTGTCTCCACGCTCGGGTCGGGTTCCACTTTGTTAAATACTTCTACCCGAAGATTATGAGAAGTAAGCGAATTTACCACCTCGTCCATACTACCCGCCTTCTTTGACGAGGACTTCCCTGTAACTACCAGCACCTTCTTCCCCAATCCTTTCGCTTCTTCGCCTACTCTTTTTAAGGTTCCTTCGCCAAAGATAATTCTTGTTGGAGAATAGAAAACAGATTCCATGTTTACACCCCCTCACCCTAACCCTCTCCCCTATGGGCAGAGGGAAATTTTATTTCACAAACCGGCTTATAATCGCAAAATTCGCATCCTTTCGGGGGAGCGACCAACTCGAAATCTTCTTTTTGAATCTTCTTTATAATTATCTTTACTTTCTTTTCGAGATTATGTTCCATATCCTTGCCAATTTCCATATTGGCGAGTTCGTTATGGCGGAGCCAGTATAAGCTTAACTTTTCTACAGGACTATATCCTAAGACCTTCTCAGCTCCCCATTTATAAAGCTGCATTGACAAAACATAGGGCTGTTCATTCTTCTGGCGATTGGTCTTATAATCAATAATATGGTATCCATTCCCGGAAGATCTATCTATTCGGTCGATTATTCCCCTGATTTCACAGTCTTCAATGAACAGATGGAATGGCTGTTCTACTCTGACAATATTACCAATTTGGTTTTCCGAATTATCCAAAAATCTTAGAAGAATTGATTTAGCTTCTCTCTCATAAATATTCCGAATCTCCCTGTCGGTGATTCCATGGGCTTTGGCTAATGAACGGAATTTATTTATCAATTTCGATTCTCTCCATTCTTCCCTTTCTTTTCTTGATAGAGTATATTCTTCCAGGGTCTTGTGAATTACTGTCCCGAATGTTGACTCTTCAATCATCTCTTCTTCTTTCTCTCTTTCCAATCCAGGGTCTGGAGGAAGATTAAACACGTAGAGATATTTGTACCTTAAGGGACACTGGTCAAAAGTGGCAAGCTGGGTTACTGTGAAAGAAGGAAGGGAAATTTCGTGTGAAGGAATCGACTCATATGATGAAAATACTGCCTTTCTTATCTCTTCCAGTGATAGTCTCTCAATTCCTTTTTCTCTTCGGGCTAAGAGATAGATTTCTTTCTCCCAGATTTTCCTCTCCTCTAAGAACTTCTCCCTCCTTTCTTCAATCAAGGAAGAAAACTCTTCTTTTATTTCCCCCTTCTCATTAAGAAAATAGGACATAAATGGACTCACCTTACCTTGCAGCCTCTTGGTACCAGTAATTATCAACTTCTCTCGAGGTCTGGTCAGGCTAACATAGAGAAGCCTCTTCTCTTCCGCATCGATGCCTCTTCTCCTTCCCTTCCTCTCTTCTCTGGTAGATATAATGGATTCTTCGTCATAACCATAAAATGGAAAAGTTCCTCCCACAAAGGGGAAAGCTTTATCCTTGACATTGGCTAAGAAAACGATGGAAAATTCCAATCCCTTTGCCTGATGAATGCTCATTAGATGTACAGCGTTCTCTTCACCAGGTTTAGCTTCACTCTCCACCACCTCCTGTTCAGTAACCTCCTGCACGTAGGCAATGAAATCCTCCAGTGTAGAAAATATATTTCTCTCCTCAAATTCCTGGACAAGATTGAAAAACTTCTTGATATTTGCCAGGGTTCTCTTCCCTTCGGTGGCGGGCAGACTCTGTGCATAATGGAAATAGTTGCTCTGGCTAATCGCTTTATATACCAGTTCACCTAAACTACACCTACTCTTCTCCAGGAAGAACCTCTCTAAAAAGGCTCTGCATTTTCTGATTGCCTTCTTATCCTCCTCTACAATATCAAGCCCATCCAGTTTTCCCAGGGCATCGTAAAGGGGAAAACGCTTCCTCACCATCTTCTCTTCATCTTCAATTTCTCGCTCGGGAAAAACCCTGGCCAGAGAGGAAAGACTGGAATTTTTAATTCTGAAAATGGGCGACCTCAGTAGCCTCACAATGGAGATGTCATCAAAGGGATTATTGATTGTGCATAGTAGTGCCACCAGATCTCTTATCTCTGGCCTTTCATAGTAACCAGTTCCACCAGTAGTAACAAATGGAATCCCGTGCCGCCTCAGAGCCTCCTCGTATATTCCCACTGGAGTCTTAATTCCTCTCAAGAGTATGGATATATCTTTGAGCTCTAAACTCCTTCCCCGGTCTTCTTTTATGATTGGATTCCCAAGCCGGTACTCTCTCAGGAGCTGGAGAATTCTCTGGGCAATAAATTCGGCTTCTTCTTCCTGGGATTCTGCCAAAAATATCTCACAAGCATTCCCCTCTCCTTCTTTTTCTGAAATTATGGGCTCATAATCAGGAATTTCCTTGTCCAGAGCTTTATTGATTACCTTCAGAATTTGATTAAAGGAGCGAAAATTCTTAGTCAAAGAAAGGCTCAATTCAGATTCCTTGCTAAAATCTTCAATATTCTCAGGCTTTGCTCCTCGAAAGGCATAGATGGACTGTTTGACATCGCCTACGACGAAATAGTTATGAGAGAACTGGCGTAAGAGTTTATCTTGAAGGGGAGTGGTATCCTGGTACTCATCGACCAGAACATATCTGAACTGCTTCTGGTATTTCTCCCTTATCTTCGCATTTTTCTTGAGAAGATGCAAGGTCTCCAAGAGAATCCCCGAAAAATCGAAGTAGTGGCGCCTCCTAAGCTCTCCCTCATAAGATGCATAGACCTCGGCTATAAGGTGGGCTAAATTTCTTTTCTCCTCACCTTTTGCTTTCGGAATCTGACGCAGAAATTCGGAAGGAGATATCGCCTTATTTCTTAGCTCCTGAACATATTCGTAAATTCCGCTTAAGAAGTCCTCCAGCCACTGGTCGATAGTGACGCGGGGCAACTTTCCTTCCTCAAGCAGTGATTTACCCTTCTTGCAGAAAAGGATTTTAGCCTCTATCTCATTAATCACTCTGAAATTGGGCTCCAAACCTACTTCCAGAGCATTCTCTCTAAGAAGCCGAGTACAGAAGGAATCGATGGTGCTGATGTAGGCTTTCCTTGTCAGAACTTCTCTGACTCCTCTGGGGAGAGACATATTCTTCAACTCTTCTTCCAACCTCTGTCTCATCTCTCCAGCAGCCTTATTGGTGAATGTTACTGCCAGAATGCTTTCTATAGCCTCTTCAGGAGATACTCCCTTCTCCAGAAGATTAGAAAATATATTTAAGTACCTGTTTACCAGAACCGAAGTCTTCCCTGTCCCGGCTCCTGCCTTCAGGCAGACAGTACCTGCAATCTCATCAACTGCTCTCTTCTGTTCTAAAGTTAATTCTCTCATTCTTCTTTTAAATGGGGACAGCGCCCATTTTTGTCCAGAAAATCTGAAAATGGGACAGCCCCGAAAAATGGGCGCTGTCCCTATTTTTTATCGCAAAGGAAATTGAAGTCACAATTCCAGCAGTTCCTTGGCCTCTGTGGATAGTATCCCTGGAGAATCTCCTCTGCCTTTTCCTTCAGATGCTTTAGCGCCCCCTCGAGAGACTCATTAGTGGAAAGGACCACTCCGCCACTCGAGTATTGCTTACCCACCTCGACCGTTGCTTTGATATTGGCATTAGAGTTCTGGAGGTCTTTACGGAGCCAGTAGATGGAGAGTCTCTCTATCGGCCTCTTCAAGTCCTCCTTGACACCAAAAAAATAGATGGGTAACTGGAAACTCTCTCCTTCACTCATTTTCCGACAGAGGCTGAACTCCATAAACGGATTCTTACCTGTCTTATAATCGATAACTTCTTCTATTCCTCCATTCAGCCGATCCAGGCGGTCTATCCGTCCAGAAATAGTCAACCCATCCATCTGGCAGGTGAATTCTCTCTCCCTCTCCTCGACAGAGAAACTCTCTCTTTTCCTCTCCTTTTCAAGATACCTGGAAAGAATTTTTGAACCCAATCTCTGATAGACATCTTTCTCAAACAGGGTGGAAAAACTGCCACCTTCCTCGGAGAAGACCTTCTCAATCTCCCTTTCCATATCTCTTTCTGCATGGGAAGAATGTAGAGCATCTCTACTATTGTATTTCTCGTGAAAGGATGCAAGAATCGTGTGGAGAAGTCTTCCAAAAATTAAAGCAGGTCTCGGCTTAATCCAGATCTTCAGGAGGCAGGAGAAGAAGAACTTTGCCGGACATTCGCTGTACGCCTCAAGCTTATAGGAAGAGAATGGATAATTAGGAGAAATCTTCACTCTATCCCAGAGAGTCTCCTGGTCGAACTCTCCCTTAATTCTCATTATCTCATCATATTTTTCTATATCAATCTCTTCAAGCAGTCTTTCTAAATCCCTATCCCCTGTTGTGAGCCAGAAGTTGACTAAATCCTCCCTCGTCAAAATTTCATCCTTCTCCTCAGGGCCCAGAACCGATGGCTTATCGAGAAATTCTATCCCTCTATTCCTGCATTTCTCAAGGAGTTCATCTTCCCTTTCTGCCCCAACGAATTTCAACACCAAAGAAGAGAGAAGATAATTGCGATTAGACTCGTAGGTTTTTCCATAAGTCAAATATAGCCCTTCTCTTGCCCTACTTATAGCTAAATTGAAGATCCTCTCCTCTTCTTTCAGGTGTTCGGAAAGTTCGGGAAGGGGCTTCAGCCCCAGTTCCTTCTTCTCTCGAAGGCCTAAAAGGGAAGATTCGGGCAAATCTCGGGGAAACTTTCCCTCCACAAGGCCAGTTACGAAGACTACCGAGAAGAAGTTCCCGCTTGCCCTTTGCACAGTCATAATCTGGACGCTGTCCTCCTGGGGAATAAATGTAATTGCTTCCTCCCGACCGTAAGAAGCAAGCATCTCGTCAAGATAACTCATAAAATCAAAAAAAGATAAATTGTTTTCGATCTTCTGGAACTTCCTCACCACCTCCAGAAAATAGCTTAAGTTTTGAGCCAATCTCTTGCTCTTCGTTCCTGCCTTCAGGTAACCGAAACTTCGAAAGACTTTATAGATAAGCCTTTCCAGGGATTCCTCTCTCGCTTCTTTCTCCATCTCTCGTAATGATAGCAGAAATTCCCGAATGGAAGAGACAGTATCCTCCTTCAAACCCCAGCCGGGATAACTCGCGCTGGAGTCGCCCTCCCCTGAAAAGTCCTGGGGTAATTCCTTCGCCACCATTTTTATGACAGCTGACAAAGGCAATCGTTTCCTTTCACTATAGGTGAACAGCCTCTGAATATCAACAGGGTCGATCTTGAACTCAGGAGATGAGAGAGCTCTCAGAAGATGAGTGTTCATCTCTTTTTCCTCTCCCAAAATGCACTTTAAAATGGAGATAATCTGGACAATTTCTGGCTGCTTGAAAAATGCTATGCCTCCCATTA
>CAZJWT010000085.1:0-5522 GCA_964550005.1 uncultured Clostridia bacterium
ATATTAGCAGAGCTAGCGCTCTGCAGCTACATTCTCTTCTGTAGCAGCAAAGCGTTAGCTTTGCTTCCTTTAGCAGAGCGGTCGCTCTGCAGCTATTGTTTCAATCCGGTTACGGCGACTCCCTTAATTACATACCTCTGCGCCAAGATGAAAACAATAAGCACGGGGGCGACTACTACTACTGCCCCGGCCATAAGCAGGCCAAATTTTGTTGCGTATTGACCGCTAAGGTTAGCAAGGGCAACAGGTAACGTATACATATTCTCCTTAATCATTACAATCAATGGCCAGAGGAAAGCATTCCAGGAACCCATAAAAGTAAAGATTCCCAAAGCAGCGAGGACTGGTTTACAAAGGGGGAGGATGATTGACCAGAAGATTCTGAACTCAGAACAACCGTCTATCCTTGCCGACTCAATTAGGTCGCTGGGAATGGTGGTAATAAATTGCCTCATCAAAAATATTCCAAAGGCACTTGCTCCTGCGGGAATTATCAGCCCCCAGTAACTATTTATTAGTCCAATACTCTTTAGCATAAGAAAGACGGGTATCATCGTTATCTGCCCTGGCACCATCATGGTGGCCAAGAGTAGAGCAAATATTTTCTCTCTTCCGGGAAATCTATATTTGGCAAAGGCGTACCCGCCGAGAGAGTTCAAGAAGAGGCTAAACAGAGTTATCCCAATAGCGACGATAACGCTATTCTTGAAGAATTGCAAAAAGTTTACCTCACGAAATAACGCCTGATACTGCTCTATAGTTGGATGCTTGGGAATCCACTGAGGGGGGAATGTAAATACGCTCTCAGAAGATTTAAATGAAGTGGAAATCATCCATATGAAAGGAGCTAAAGTAATTGCTAGCCCGGCAAATAGAAGAAGATGAATAAAAACTCTTCTAATCGCAGTAAAAATCTTTTCCAAATTCAGCTCTCTTTTCATTCTCATTTACCTTTCCTCCCTTTCGGGAGGACTCCAAAAGATCCTGATATCTGCCTCTCACACTCCCTCGTAGGCAGCCTTCTGGAATCTTACCTGTAGAATAGTAAAGACGACAATAATACCAAAGAGTATATAGCCTATGGCAGAAGCATAACCCATGCGGAAAAACTTAAAGCCCTGGTTATACATATGGAGAACAACAGAGATTGTGGAATTCAATGGTCCTCCCTTTGTCATTATATAGGGCTCGGCAAAAAATTGGAAGAATCCTATCATCGTGGTCACAGTAACGAAGAAAGTGGTGGGCTTTAACCCAGGCAAGGTAACATAACGAAATCTCTGCCAGTAACTTGCGCCATCCACTTTGGCTGCATCATAGAGACTATCGGGAATTGCCTGAAGCCCGGCCAGGAAAATTACCATATTGTAGCCAAAATTCTTCCACGCCGCCATTATAATCAGGCACGGCATAGCCAACTTCGTATCACCAAGCCAGTTCTGAGACGGTAGACCTATCGTTTGCAGAGTCCAGTTGATTAAACCGTAATCAGGATTATAGAGCCATCGCCAGACCACAGCAACAGCAACCAGAGTCGTTACCACAGGGGCAAAGTAGGAAGCGCGGAAAAAAGATTTGAATCTAATAAATTCTTCATTCAGAATAACAGCCATTAGAAGAGCAAGGGAAATGGAGAAAGGAACCCCGACGATTACAAAGTAGAATGTATTAAACAGTGACCTCCAAAAAATCGTATCCCGCAGAAGTGTCTGATAGTTTCCCAGTCCAACAAATGAGATCTTTTTCCAGTCGGCAAGTCCATAAATATCCCAGTCAGTTAGGCTCATAATGAATGAGATAATAACGGGAAGGAAAAGAAAGACAAAAAGAATAGTTAAGGAGGGGATAATAAAAAGATAGGGCGCATGATATTTCTTAAGTGAAACGATAAGTCTATTAAGACCAGAAATTCTCTCCTTTTCTGCTACTTCTATTTCCTTAACCTTACGGCGAAACCTTTTCCATAAGAAGGCAAGTCCCCATATAAAGACTAAAATTGCGCTAAGGCTCAACAAGAATCTTCCTTTGCTCACCATGCTCTCTTTCTTTCCGAGTATCTCGTTAATGTCAATGGTCAATGTTCCCAATGTCTGGAATAGGTTCATTTTGCCCAGGATCAACTCCTCCATACGCCTCTGCATAGCATCAGCAATCTGTTCCCACTCTGGTATACTGGGAGGAGCCTTGGTATAGTTGAGTTGCTCACCGAAGACTCTCAACATTGGCTTATCATTGAAGAAGGGGTCCTGCCAGGCAGACTTAACTGCAGGAAGGTCTGTTGTCAATCTATACCATTCCACCTGTATATCCGGCTGGCTCATAAACTCGATAAATTTCCAGGCAGCTTCCTTATGTTTTGAACCTTTGAAGAGTACTAAGTTACACCCTCCCACAAATGATATAGGGAACTTCTTCCTGGGCATCATTGCCACATCCCATCTTCCCTCATATTCTTTCCCCAATTCGTTTCTGGTGAGTTCTATCATCCAGGGACCTGAGATAAAAATTGGATAGAACCCTGTCCTGAAAGCATGGAATAGGTCCACATCCACAGCTTCGGTAGTGGGAACAATTTTCTCCTCAAACAGCCTGAGATAAAATTGGAAAGCTTCTTGTGTTGCCTCGCTCTCCACATCGGGCTTTGAATTATCTGGAGTTAAGATGTTGCCACCATTTTCCCAGATGAACATTGACAGAATGTTCCAATCTTTGACCGGGAGCGCCATCCCATACCGGTCAATCTTCCCATCGCCATCTCTATCCTTGATTAGAGCCTTGCCAACTCTCTCTAGTTCCTCCCAGGTGCGAGGGGGATGGTTAAACCCGACCTCTTTCAATAAGTCCTTGCGGTAGAACATAACCCTGGTATCCACATACCAGGGAACTCCATAAACTCTTTCCTCGACGAGGTTTGTCTCCCAGGAAGCAGGGAAGAACTTGTCCTTACTGATAATTCTCGAATTTGAAATCAATTCATCGAGAGGAGCCAGGGCTCCCATAGCCTGAAATTCAGCCATCCAGGTTGTTCCCAGCTGGGAAACGTCAGGTGGAATCTCGCCCACCACGGAAGTGATAAGTTTCTCGTGAGCCGCCTCCCAGGGAATAGCTTGGGTAATAACTCTAATTCCCGGATTAGCCTCTTCAAATTTCCGCGCCATCTCTGCAATCTTCATTCCCTCCGCACCCATAGCCCAAATAGTAATAGTCCCATCTTCTTTTTTCGCCAAGGTATTCTCCCCCAAGCAAATAAATAAGAGAAGGGCCACTAAAATTGATACACAGAAATTCTTAAGCAAATCTCGATTTCTCATATCTTCCCCGGATTAACTGTAGCCGCAGGCTTCAGCCTGCGTTTCCAAGCGCAACCTGAAGGTTGCGGCTACCTCCATAAAATAGAAAATAGGGACAGCGACCATTTTTTAGACGGCAGGACACAGAGTCCGTCCCCTACAGAAAAGTCAATAGAATTCTTCTATCTCCAGCAGATACTCTGCTCTCTTTCCAATCTCATCATTATGAAATCTATTTCGCATTACTCCCTTGTTAAGGTAATTATTAATTGCAATCAGTATCATCGCCTGGTCAAGACATAGATACTTCATGGACACTTCCCGCGTTTTAACATCCACTGAATCGTAAAAGCCATACTCACCATATATATCAGGATAAACCCGGAGAAAATTCCTCAAATTAGAAATCGCCTTTTCCGGCACAATTTCAAGAGCCAGAAAGGTAGCATGAGGAGTAACCACTCCTCCTTCGTAACCTCTCATCCCTATATCCTTTACTCCATATGCATCATAACCTTCACCGGGAATCGTGCAGGGAGACAACCCCCAAACTGGATATTTTTCTTTATCGGCAAATCTGATATGCGCTTCCACATACCTTGAGTTATTCAGACCGAGGTTCTTCTTAGCCAGCTCTGCTTCCTTAACTACCAGGGTCGGCATAAGCCCCTCAAACACGCTCCCTCCCCAGCTGGGAACTATTTTCATTCCTTCGTATTCGTAGTAGCCCTCAAAAATGTCTATTCCCAAATATTTTTTGAAACCACCCCCGGGAATCTTATTTTGCCATTCCCATTCTTTAGGGAAAGTCCGATATATTTTGAACCAGTGCTCCGAAGGGACATCCCCTTTGCCAATAGCCATCAGGCTGATTGCTCTCGCCTCGGTATAGAAAGCTCCATAATGGTACTCTGAATACCTCTCATTATCAGTATGGTAACCGTGGCGCATCTGTCCCTGGACGCGGTCGTAAAAGAAGGAGAAGTCGTGAGAATCAATTATTTTAGAGCACCGTTCTCCCAGTTCCTCAGGAAAAGCCTGACGGACGATGATTAAACTCATTATAAACCACCCACTGTCCACAAAGGAAATAAAATTACTCGTCGGATTAAGTCTGGTAGTATCGTAGTAGTTATACATGAAGCCATACGCCTTTTCTAACCTCTCCGCTGTATCCAGAGTAGCCCTAATTCTCTCCACTGTTCCTTTTCTATCAATAAATCCCAGGTCATAGGCTGAAACAACTGACATAAGATAGAGTCCTAAATCTGTAGTGCTTACATAATCACCCACTGCTTTTTTTGGCGCGACCTGAATATAGTTAAGGGGGAGATTCCTCTTCATATCCACTATATCGCGGAAGTATCCCCATGTATCCCTGGCTACAGCCTTAAGAAACTCTTTGTCTGTCTTCGGTATCTCTCTATTGTTTAAGACATTTTTGGGAAATCCTTTCAGATTATCAATCAATATCTGGGTGCGAGAATCTCCTATGACCAAATCTGACGACTTGACCTGTTTTGTTTCCAGGTCACATCCCGGGGAGAGAAAAATATCATCAATATAGATAGCTCCTTGTAAATTGGTAGCAATTTGAGAATCGAAAAGAATGTCCAGTTCAGTTACTCTGCTCCAGTCACTAATTCCTTCAACTTCGCTAAAAAGTATAGGAACCAGTTTCCAGGAACTGGTCACTCCCGCTACTGGGTAGGTCCCGCTCTCTTCTGTACTCTTGAAAATTACATTGAATTTGGTGGTGAATCCCGCGTTCATATCACCTTTCACATAGAATACAATGCCATCAAAGATGTCAGTAATTTTTTCGCCAAATTTAATACGGTAACCGTTGAGGTTATTATTAGGAGGGTTGAGATTGTAGTCGAGTTTCAGCGAGGAGCCTTCTTTATCCTCTTCTCGATTTGAATCGAAAGAGAGAACACAACCTTGACTTGGTTCTCCCCAATATGGCCCCACATTTTCCCTTGATTGTTGGTCGAAATTGGCTAAAGATACTGAACCTTTAGGCGCATCGGTTGGCAGGCTACTTGCTTCTTCAACACAGGAGCAAAGTGGAATCAAAAGCAAAAGGAGTGCGAGAGATTTCGCAATAGGTCGTTTCATTTAGACTTACCCAAAATTCCCAATCAGGGATGGGACTAATGGTCCATAAATTTATGAAGTTGAAATACTTTATCAGAAAAAAAACCAATTGTCAATAATTTTAATCCTGTT
>CAZJWT010000086.1:0-5500 GCA_964550005.1 uncultured Clostridia bacterium
CGAAGCAACCGAAGCCCCGATTTATCGGGGCCACGGCTTCGCCTCGCAATGACATTTGGCCGAGCGACTCCGAAAACTATCCCTTCATCCTTTTTCTGAAAGAATCTTCCTGGCAACTTCGCGGTCATCGAAGGGAACGCTTCTATCCTTGAAAATCTGGTACTGTTCGTGTCCTTTTCCCGCAAGTACTACCAGGTCGCCATTCTCCGCCATAGACAATGCTTTCTCGATTGCTTGAAACCTATCTATAATGGTTTGATAATTATTCTTCCCTTTCCTCTTTATTCCTACCTCAATGTCGAGAGCTATCCGCTCAGGGTCTTCACTGCGGGGATTATCCGATGTGACGATCACATAATCACTGAGCTCAATGGCTGCCTCACCCATTAGAGGTCTCTTACCCCGGTCCCGGTCACCCCCGCAGCCAAAAACAGTAATGATTCGCCTGGGCCTTAACTCCCGACAGACGCCCAAAAGCCTCCTTAAAGCTTCATCGGTATGAGCATAATCGACTATCACTGCAAATGGCTGCCCACAATCTATTCTCTCGAACCTTCCAGGAATGTAAGAAACTCTTTCCACCCCACGCTTGACAATGCCTAAATCTATTCCTTGCCCCAGAGCAACAGCAATTGCAGCCAAAGCATTATATACATTATATGTTCCAATCAGAGGGAAAGAAATCTTCACTTCCCCTCTCGGCGAGGAAAGAGTGAAATTAGTCTTATCCAGATTCAATTTTATACTCTTTGCTACAACATTGGCCTTCCTTTCAATGCCATAGGTAATTATCTTTGCCCTTGTCGATTGGATAATTTTCTCTGCCGACGGGTCATCCAAATTCAAAACTGCTAGTTTCTCCCTTTCTTTCCGAGCATCCTTTCCCAGAGTAGAGAATAGTTTAATCTTCGCTATCAAATACTCCTCCATGCTCTCATGAAAATCGAGATGTTCACGGCTCAAGTTAGTAAATATTGCACTATCGAACTCACATCCTTCGACTCTCTCTAAACTCAAAGCATGGGAAGAAACCTCCATAACTACTGTAGTGAATTCTTCATCTACTAACTTTCTGAGCATTTGCTGCAGGTCGGAAGATTGGGGGGTGGTGATCGGGGCAGGGAATATTTTCTCTCCGAGTCGATAAGCAATCGTACCCAGGACTCCTACTTTTGCTCCATTCTCTCTGAAGATGGCTTCAGTGAGATAACTGACTGTCGTTTTCCCGTTGGTGCCAGTTATCCCGATTATATTTAGTTTATCGGAAGGATAACTATAGAATATGGTGGCAAGCTTTGCTAAAGCTCTGCGCGGATTCTCCACCACAATTTGAGTAGCAGAGCCTCCCCACCTGGAGGGTCTCGCTAACCTTTCTATTCTCTTAGAAGAAACAATTACTGAGGCACCTGCTTCCAGAGCCTGGGGGATATAGGAATTTCCGTCCTCTATATAACCAGAAATGGCCACAAAGATGTAGCCAGGTTTAACCTGGCGAGAATCGTAGGTTATCCCTTCTACGGAAAGTTCTGTGGGGCCATGTACTTCTTTAGCACCTATCGACGGCAGTAGCTGGTTTAGCCAGACCATTCACATAACCTGATTTTGTAGGTTTCTAAAAAACTATCGGTTTTTCTTCGACTTAGTTCATAGTCGATATTTCATAGTTCGTAGATTGCATAGATAGTAGCTATGAACTACGAACTATGAACTACGAACTATAAATTATGGGCGGATTCCTGCACATTGTCTACGATTCAGGCGGGACACCGAGATGATACATAATTCTCAATGCAACGCGTGCGAATACAGGAGCAGCTACACTTCCTCCCCAGTAGAATCCCTGTGGCTCATCCAGCATGACTAAGATAGTAACTCTCGGTCGACCTGCTGGGAGATAACCAACGAATGAGGCAATGTAGTTTGTCTTGGAATACTTACCAGTGGCTCGGTCGAATTTTTCAGCGGTTCCCGTCTTACCAGCTACCTTATATCCTGCAATTTTTGCTTCTTTCCCCGTGCCATTTTCCACAATTCGGCACAAAATATCAGTTAGAGTTCGCGTTGTCTTAAAGGAAATCACCCGTCTAACCGGGCAGGGGTGGAATTCTGTCACCACTTCTCCCTTAGAATCGATGATCCTTTTAGCAATCATGGGTTCCATCAGCACTCCTCCATTGGCTAAACATGAAAAGGCAGAAATAAGCTGGATAGCAGTTACTCCTACGCCCTGCCCGAAAGAGAGGCGGCTAAGAGATATTTCTGACCAATCTTTTGGGTTCTTCAAAATTCCCGGCGTCTCCCCCGGCAACCTAATTCCTGTGCAGTTGCCAAAACCGAAATCCCTCGCATGCTGGTACATCTTATTTTTCTCCAACAGTTGCCCTGCTTTAACCATTCCAATATTTGACGATTTTTCAAGAACCTGGGCAAAAGTAAGCCAACCCGCACCTTCGTGGTCTCGAACAGGAAGCCCATTGAATAAGTAGACTCCATTCTCACAATAGAAGAGATCTTCCAATTTGACGAGGTTCTCCTCCAATAATGCTGCTGTCACTATTGGTTTAAAAGTAGATCCTGGCTCAAAAATGTTGGAGATAGAAGGAATCTCCAAATATTTGTATTTTTCAGGAGAGGAGTCATTTCCATTAAAACATGGGAAGTTAGCTAAGGCTAAAATCTCTCCGGTTTGACAATCTTGAACAATGATTGTGGCGAGTTTGGCTTTAGTTTCTCTGTAAGCTTTTCTCAACTCTGCTTGCGCAATGTATTGGATTACTCGGTCGATTGTGGTGACTACGCCGTATCCAGTTCCTTCCGATCCATAAGAAGTGCCTGCGGCGATTACTTCCCGACCAAAGCCGTCTTTTCTCCTGATAGCTTTCTCAGTTTTCCCTTTTAGGACTGTGTCAAAGTAATTCTCAATTCCTGATAGACCTTGATTATCGAGACCCGATAAACCAATTACCTGGCTGGCTAACTCATTTTCAGGATAGAATCTTTTCCCTTCGCTTATGAGCTCGATTCCTTTAAGATGCAGGCTCTTCATCTTTTCTGCAGTCTCGGGATCGATTTTGCGTCTCAGCCAGACGAACGAATTTGAAGTCCCCAGTTTTTTGCGAATCGCTTTCTCGCTCATATCGAGCAAACGGGCTAACTTTTTAGCTGTATCTTCTCGATTCGAGATGGAAGACGGAATGGCATAAACCGAACTGGCTTCAGACTCTATTGCTAGTTCCTTCCCATTACGGTCATAAATTGTGCCCCTTTTGAACTCAGCTTGTCTAACCAAGATAGATTGCTTATCCGCCATCGTCTTGTAGCGATGATGACTAACAATTTGGATATAGTACAATCTAATTTCCAAAACGATAAGAGTAAAAATTACTATCAGGATAGAACCGACCATGCGAGCTTTTCGAGGCACTTTATGAATCCTCCCGTCAATGAAAAGAGCTTTTATTCCGTGAAATTCTATTCTTTTCAAAATTTGCTTTTAGAAATACGACATTCTCATGCTGAGGAGAGATCATCCCCTTCTCTTCCCGAGCAATCCTATCAATATTAGCGAGATTAGTGTAGCGATATAACTTTGTCTTCAGTTGACAATTTTTGCTTTCTATCAAGATGAGCTCTTTTCTTAGTTCGCTAATCTTATAACCAAGCCTCACCACTTCTGCACATTCCCAAACATAGAATAGAAAAATCAAGAGACCACCAATAAGAAACAGAAAGTAATATCTTCCGGGCTTCTCTTTCTTCTCTCTCCCCATTAGCACATTTCTCCTACCCGCTCACCTTCCTCTCCCCCCGGGGAGAGGGTCGGGGTGAGGGGGATCCATTTCTCCTACCCGCAATTTTGCGCTTCTGGAACGAGGATTCATTTGAAGTTCTTTTCTAGAGGGAGTAATTGGCTTAGGAAAGACTGCCTTCATACCTTGCCTCCTATATTCCCGAAAGAAGGTCTTGGCAATCCTATCCTCGAGAGAATGGTAAGAAATGATACAAATCCTCCCGCCCTTTTTTAGAAACCCTGCTACTTGAGGAAGTGTTTTCTCCAAAACCGTTAACTCATTATTTACTGCTATTCGCAATGCCTGAAAAGTCCTGGTCGCCACGTGAATCTTTCTGGGCCAGGCTGAGCGGGGAACTGCTCTCTTAATGATTTCTACTAATTGAACGGTTGTCTCCACGGGCCTCTTTCGCCGGGACTCAAGGACTGCCCTCACAATTCGCTTAGCCCACCGTTCTTCTCCATACTTAGATAAAATACTTACAAGTTCATCGAAAGAAAGAGCGTTCAGGAGATATCCCGCAGTCAATTTCATCTTTCCCGACATCCGCATATCTAAGGGTCCGTCCCTTTGAAAGCTAAAACCTCTTTCGGCATCTTGCAATTGTAGGCTCGACAAACCCAGGTCAAATAGAATCCCATCTACTTCCTCGATTTTCAATGACTTCAGGATATTTCCAATTTCAGAAAAGTTTTCCTCAAAAGTGAGCAAGTTTTCTTCATATCTCTTAAGAATTTCCTTTGCCCTTCTTATCGCTTTTCCATCCTGATCGATTCCGATCAAAAGCCCACCTGGCAGGATCGCATCCAGTATCCTTTGAGCGTGGCCACCTTCGCCCAGAGTAGAATCTATGTAGATTCCTCCTCTCAGGCACCTAAGGTTATCTATCACCTCGTCAAGAAGGACTGGAATGTGTGTTGACTCTTCCACTTTGCATTAAAAAGGAGTAGCTCCGATTCATCGGAGCGCTTTAGGAGTAGCTCCGATTCATCGGAGCGTCCGAGAGGGGGTGTCAGATTCCAAGGTCTACCAATTTCTCAGCTACCTCAGCAAACTTCTTCTCAGCCTCCTTCTGGTAAAGCTCCCAGTTGCTTTTTGACCAAATCTCTATGCGGTCTAACACCCCTACCACTATTACTTCTTTTCTTATGTTCGCATAGTTGGACAGGTTCTTGGGAATGAGTATCCTTCCCTGGTCATCCAGATGACATTCGCTTGCTCCGGAAAGGAAAGTGCGCAAAAACTTCCGGGCATCAGCTTTAGTTAAAGGAAGCGCTTTTAGCCTTTCTGTGATTTTTTTCCAGTTTTCTGGAGTATAAACAAATAGACAACCTTCCAACCCGGAAGTGATAACAAACTTTCTGAAGTTTTGACGAAGCCTGGCAGGAATGAAGAGTCGGTTCTTTCCATCTAAGGAATGGGAATATTGTCCGATGAGCACTAATTCACCACCTTGCACCACTTTTCCCCACAGCGACAAAATTATATCCTAAGTTTCCTGTTTTGTCAAGTAAAAAATGAATTCTGATGTTATCATTTTGCCAATTTACCCTCAGCTCCTGTAGTGGCAGAGCGAACCTCTACGTTATAATGGCGAAGCTTCGCTTCGCCACTCCAGTTCTAAAAAGGAGTAGGGGAGCGCCAGCTCCGCGTCACGAGGAAGCAAAGCTTACGCTTTGCTGCTACAAAGAGTGCCCAACCAAATCGGT
>CAZJWT010000087.1:0-5492 GCA_964550005.1 uncultured Clostridia bacterium
CGGGAAAGAACCTGTCCTCCCTCGGGGGCAGGGACGACCCCGAGTACCTTGTATGGTAGTCCCGACTTGTCGGGACAAAGTTATCTCGGGTTGATATTAGGAGAAATTTGAGATATAATTTATGATGAAATGGCAATAAAAATTAGACTATTCTATAAATTCATCCTTATTATGGTCGTTCTCGCTGTCCTACCGCTGTCAATTGTGGGACTGAGGATGATTAATATCAACAGGGTAGCTCTTCAGGATTCTATCTTAGAACTGCATACCCATCTGGCTCAGTCACTGGCTGAGAAGATAGACGATTACATAGATAACTTAAGAGGAAAACTGTCATTCATAATTACTTCTCAGAAGATTGCACAAATGTCTTGGTCAGAAAAGAGAGTAGTGTTGAAATCTCTTCTGGAAACGAGCGAGGATTTCGTCACTATTTCCATCGTGGACAATAAAGGGGAAGAGATAATAAAAGTTTATAACCCGAAGCTTGAAAAGAAAGCGATGCTACTCAATTTGAAACAGGATAAGTTGTTTCTTAAAGCGCTGGGAGGCAGTCCTGATATCAGTTCTCTCTATTATGTAGAGGACGATCCAAGGTTGAACGTGGCTTATCCTTTGATGGGAGAACAGGTTATCTACATTGTAGTTACACTGAATGAGCTCTGGCATAAGATTTACAGTACAATGATTGGAAGGACAGGATTTGCTTTTCTCGTAAATAAAGAAGGGAAAATCATAGCCCACCCCGAGAAAAAGAAGGCTGAGAACTTTGAGGATGCCACTCATTTGGCTATTGTCCAGGAGGTCCTTTCTGGCAAGACCCTCGGGAGCAAAGAGTTCACTGATGAGAGAGGAGTGGAGATGGTTGGTGCCTATGCTCCAGTGAAGAGATTAGGCTGGGGGATGATTATTCAGCAGGCAAAAGATGATGCCTATATCTCGGCAATCAAAATGAAGCAGAATGCCATTCTCTGGATAATTGTGAGCATCTTGGGAGCAGCTCTGGTGGGGCTTATTACTGCCCGGGGATTGAGCCGGCCGATCCTCAACTTAATTGTCGGGGCAGAGAAGGTAGCGGAAGGCGATTTTACCCATAAGGTTATGGTGAAGACTCATGATGAACTCTTAACTCTGGCCGATACCTTCAATTTCATGACACAGAAATTAAGGGAATATAATGACCTGCAGATTGACCGGATAATTGCCGAGAAGACCAAGACAGAAGCAGTTATCTATAGCATTGCCGATGGAATTGTGATGACAGATTTTTCTGGCAGAATAGTGCTTATGAACAGGCAAGCTCGGGAAATGCTGCAAGTTAGGGGAGAAGAGGTCTTAGGTAAGAATTTGATGGATTACATAGTAGACCAGAGGATAGCCCAGAGCCTTCGTGAGATAATAGAGCAGAAAGAGAAGACTGTGGTGAGGGAGGTCGACCTCTCTCAGGGTCCCTACCGGAAGTTCATAAAGACAGGTACCAATATAGTCAGGACTGAGAAGGGGAAGAATTTGGGTGTGGTTACAGTGCTACACGACATTACTCTGGAGAAAGAGATAGAAAAGATGAAAGAAGATTTCGTCCATTCGATAACTCACGACCTGAGGAGTCCAATGACTTCCATTCGTGGGTTCGTGGAGGTTCTCCTTGATGGCTCGGCTGGCAAAATAAGTGAAGAGCAGAGAGAATTTTTGAGAATAATAGATGGTTCCGGTCGGAAGCTTCTAGAAATGATTAATAATATCCTGGATGTGGCAAAGTTGGAAGCAGGCAAAATGAAACTTGATTTGACAGACTTCGACACAAGGGAGACAGTTGAAAGGGTAGTCAAAATAATGGAACCGCAGGCAGTTAAATCGGGGGTGAAGTTATTGAGTCAAGGATTGGAAGCCGTTCCAAAAATTCGGGCTGACAGCGAGCTGATGGAGCGGGTAATTATGAATCTGGTCTCCAATGCCATAAAATTTACTCCTTCTGAAGGGAGGGTCGACGTAATTGGACAGGACTTCCCGGACAGGATTCAAATTACAGTGGCTGACACTGGGCAGGGGATTCCTCCAGACTATTTGGACAAGGTATTTGACAAATTTCAGCAGGTGGGGATGGGTAGCGATGAGAAAAGGGGGACTGGTTTAGGGCTTACTATCGCCAAATACGGGGTAGAGGTGCATTTAGGCAAAATCTGGGCAGAGTCGGAAATGGGAAAGGGAAGCAGGTTCTCTTTCTGGATTCCCAAAAAGTTAGTGAAGAATGAAAAGGGAGAAATCGTATGTGCTTGATAGGGAAGAGGGGAACCATTCTAATTATTACTTTTCTGGGTATTCTATCTCTCTTTCCCCTATCTCGAGCTCAGGAAGAGAGGGTCGAGCTTATTGAAGTGACTGTGGCGCCAGGAGATACACTCCACAAGTTTGCTGATATATATTTGCGAGACCCATCACGCTGGCCAGAGATTTACAAATATAATAAAGAGCTGGTCAAAAATCCCCACCTCATCCTTCCTGCAATGAAAATCAAGGTTCCGGTTGGCTTACTAAAGGACGAGATTGCCGATTTAATCCATATAAGGAACAATGTGCGTACTCGAAAGAGGGGAAAATCGGAATGGGAGAATGCGGTTCTTTATAGGAGACTATTCTCTCAAGATGGAGTCAGAACTCTTTCTGATTCTCAAGCTCGTATAAGATTTATAAAGGGCGAGATTATAAGGTTAGGGGAGAACTCACTGGTTATGCTTAGACCGGAAAAGAAAGAGGAGACAGTGGAGTTACTTTCCGGAGAGTTGAGAGCCTCAGAGGCAAAAGTTCTTACTGCTTCTGCAGTAGTTGAGCCCCAGGTCTCACCTATGCTCACCAAACCCGACTTCAAGACAAAGATAAAAGAGGACAAGACGACGCTGGTATCTGTTTACAAGGGGAAAGTCGACCTTATAGCTCAGGGAGAGAGAGTGACAATCCCTGAAGGATTTATGTCTCAGGTAAAATTGGATTATGCTCCGGAAAAACCCATCGCCCTGCCGCCCCCGCCTGACCTGAGCAGGGCTAAGGAGGAGTTGGCAAAGGGGGCAACTGCCCTCGAGTTACCTGAACAGGGAAAATTGGAAGAAAAGATTAATTTGCTCGAGAGTCTTGCTGGACTCGATTTCTCTGAACAGAAGAGGAGACTGGGTATAGATTATCTCCATCTTCAAGTCGCTTCCGATCCCGAATTTATGAATATCCTCGAAGATAGGAAATTGGAAAGTATCGAGGAGTACAAGAGGAGCAGACTTCCCGATGGTGAATATTTCTGGAGGGTCTCCTATATTTATGAAGACGAATTCGAAAGCGAATATTCTCCGGTTAGAAATTTTACAGTTATTACCACTCCTCCCACCTTAGAGGTGTCTTCTCCCCAGGAGGGGGAAAAAATTCGAGATGAGTTCGTTAAGGTGAAGGGGAGGACAGCTAAAGGTTGCACAGTAGAAGTGAATGATAAACCCGCATACGTTAATCAGGAGGGAGATTTTCTCGTTGTATTATATTTAAGCGAGGGAGAGAACGTAATCAGTGTTAAGTCCCAAGACGAATATGGCAATGTAGCTATATTAAAGAGAAAAGTGGAAGCAGTATCTCTGAAGAAGAGAGGTTTCTGGAGTAGTACAGGGATTGCTGCAGTTACCTTAGGTGTGATTGTAATTATTTTAGTCAGTGTCCTTTAAGGAATAAAGAGATGGCTAAAAAAGTCCTTATTGTAGATAGTGATATTGATGCAAGGTTTTTGGTGAAGGTGCATTTGAGAAGATTCGATGTTGAGTTTATCGAAGCGAGGGACGGGGAGTCGGGACTGGAGCTCGCTCGGTCAGAGAAGCCCGACTTGATTGTGATGGATTATGTGTTGCCCAAGTTGAGCGGCTACGAGATGGTAAAGGGAATCCAGAAGGATAAGGCTACCGTAGATATCCCCATAATTATAGCCACAATAGCCGGGTTTGACCTGCAGATGAAGGAATTGAATATTGTAGAGTATCTCCCCAAGCCCTTTTCTCGAGAAGAATTCTTAACAGCGGCCAAGAAGGCCCTGGGAGAGATCCCCCTCAAAAGAGAGGAAGCCAGACCAATCTCTTCGGGTGGTGAAACTCCAGAGGGAGCGGTTCTCCCCAAAGAAAAGAGACAGGCTCCAGAAGAGATGAAAAAGATTGTTATAGCCGATGACGAAGAAGACGTGAGAGAGTTACTGAAGAATTTACTCAAAGATAGATATCGAGTAATCCTCGCTAAGGATGGTCTGGAGTTGATAGAAAAAGTCAAAAAAGAGAAACCAGACTTAATCATCTGTGATGTAATTATGCCCGGACAGAGTGGTTATAAAAGTATCAAGAGGTTGAGGGAAAAGCCCGAATTTATTGATCTTCCCGTAATCTTCAATTCGGGCTTAGTTAAAGATAGAGAGCTATACGAGACCTTAAAGCCAGAAGGACCGAGCTATTTTATACGCAAACCATTCACAAAAAAGGTCCTTTTAGATAAAATAGAAGAAATGTTGAAAAAATAATGTAGCCACAGAGCGACCGCCCCGCTTCGTCGGGGTAAACTGCGGGGCGACCTTGGTCGCCCACTGCTAAGGGCAAAGCTAACGCTTTGCTGCTACAAAAGAGGATGTACTGTCCCGATGAATCGGGACTAAGTTATGGGCTCATAGCTCAATGGATAGAGCACAGGGCTGCGGACCCTGGTGTGAGGGTTCAATTCCCTCTGAGCCCTTAAATTTATAGGGAATAGGCGTGAAGATTTTTTTAATTTTTGCAAACGGTATATGTGCGGGATGGGCAGGGCTCGTATTTCTCTATTTCCTTAAATACGACTTCACTTCCTGGGCTATGGGGAATGTCTCTTCTATAATCCAGCTTTTTGTAGCATTTGCTCTAATTTTTGGGAAGAGAATATTAATGAGTATTACCATCCCTCTCCTTTTATTCTATGGATTAGAGGGCTTTTTTCTGTTCAGTTGGTCTTCAAGGACAGTTCCTGCCCAGATAAGCCACTCCATAATGGTCCTGACAGCTCTCTATATTATCTTTCTTATGATTACGCGCTGGCAGATAGGGAAGCTCGCCATCGGGATTGTGCTCGGAATAATACTATTTGTGCCATTTAGAGCATTTGAGACTTACTACTTGAAAACCCATCCAGAGATTAAGAGCTATTTTGAACTTTTTAAGAGTGAATAGCTCGAGGATTTGATATCCCCTCTACCCTATGGGGAGAGGGTCAAGGTGAGGGGCTCTCAATTACTCTCCTCTCCCCTTAGGGGAGAGGGTCGGGGAGAGGGGAGAAGGTTAAGATGAAGACTTTTACGGAGAGATGCCGGAGTGGTTGAACGGGGCGGTCTCGAAAACCGTTATCCCGATTTTCGGGATCGGAGGTTCGAATCCTCCTCTCTCCGCCAGATTCACAGGAAGGGTCGCTGTCCCGCTGAATAAATCGGGACGTGTTAGCGACGGGCGCGAGACGGT
>CAZJWT010000088.1:0-4093 GCA_964550005.1 uncultured Clostridia bacterium
TGCCGTCCCTCCTTTCGTGCGACCGCAAGGGTCGCCCCTACTACTCCCATCCACAAATGGAGTAGCGAAGCAAAGCTTCGCAATCATAACGTCCCGATTTATCGGGACTACTCCCACTCAACAAATTAACCAATGCAGATTTAGAGAGCAAACATCAAGGAAGGTGATAATGAAGATTCCCCCGTTAGAACCAAAATTTCTAACGGGTTTACCTGACTATCCTGATTCTCTTTGGTGGCCAATATAAGAAAAGTGGTTTCCCTTTAATATGCCCTCTCTCTAAGGGTCCCCAGAAACGGCTATCATAACTATGGTCGCGGTTGTCACCCATCATAAAGTAGGAATTTTCCGGAACAACAATGGGACCAAGATTGTCACGGTTCCTGTACATAATAGGCAAATGCACGGAATTGGGATAAACTTTTTCGTCTGTGTAAATAGCTTCTGTTTCTTCTTGTAATTCACCATTAATGTAGACTTTTTTATCTTTTATCTCCACCATATCACCTGGGATACCAATACATCTCTTAATGAAATCCTTTCTCGGGTCAAGGGGAAACTGAAATACAATTATTTCTCCCCGTTTTGGATCCTGAAGTGGCCAGAAGTACTTCCTACTGAAAGGGATATGAATTCCGTAAATAAATTTAGCTACAAAAATGTGGTCGCCAATCATCAATGTATTCATCATAGAACCAGAGGGTATCTTAAATGCCTGAATAATGAAAGACATTATTATCCATGCAAATACCACTGCCACAAGCCCAGTGTTCACCCACTCCCTGGTTATGTTAACTTTCTTAACGAGCTTCTCCCTTGCCCTCCTGGTAATCCAGCTAAGGAATAAAGCCTCGACGCCCAAAATTCCGGCAACGATTACCATTTTGAGCTCGGTTTGCGTTTCGGGTAACTTAAAGAAAATAAAAAGTATGGCTCCAGCTGTTATACCGGTAGTCAGATAATACAGAAGTGTTACCATTTCTTACTCCTCTTCGCTAAATTTCAGGAATGTTAGAAAGGCTTCCTGGGGAAAGTCGATTTTCCCTAGCCTCTTCATTTTTTTCTTGCCCTCTTTCTGTTTCTCCAGAAGTTTCCTCTTTCTGGTAATATCTCCTCCGTAAAGCTTAGCAGTTACATCCTTGCGGAAAGCTTTAATAGTTTCTCGAGCAACAATTCTATTTTCGATTTTGGCTTGAATCGGCACGGGAAACTGATGTCTGGGAATTACTTCCTTTAACTCGCTGGCAATCTTCTGTGCTCGATAATATGCCTTTTCCCGAGGAAGAATTACAGAAAGGGCTTCAATGGGTTCATAATTTATGAACGTTACCAATTTCACGAGATCCTGTGGTTTATAGCCGATGTGCTGATAATCGAGAGAAGCAAATCCATGGCTTACCGACTTCAACCTGTCATAGAAACCCGCTATCATTTCCGCAAGGGGCAATTCGTAAGTCAAAACTATTCTTTGAGGATTTATATATCTCATTGAAATAAATCTCGCCCTTCTCTTTTCCATAAGTTTCATTACTGCTCCAAGAAACTGGTTGGGCAAAATAATAGTCACCCTGACGAATGGTTCAGCAATCTCTGCAATCTCGTTTTCTGGCGGAAGGTCGGCTGGATTATTTATATAGATTATCTCACCTTCTTCCTTTTCCGAAGCCTTTCTCTTTTTCTTTCCTCCCTTAACCTTCCTTATCCTGTAGACCACATTGGGAGCAGTGATAACGAGGTCCAGGTTATATTCTCTCTCCAGGCGTTCCTTGATTATATCCATGTGAAGAAGTCCCAGGAATCCACAGCGAAAGCCATAACCAAGCACTGACTCCTCTGCCTGGTACTCAAATGAGGCATCGTTCAGCCTGAGCCTCTCCAGAGCTTTCTTCATATGTTCGTAATCTCCACTATCAATAGGGTAGAGCCCACAAAAGACAAAAGGTTTTACTTCCTTTAACCTGCTACAAGGCTTTGCTATTGGCCTTGACGGATCGGTAATCGTATCTCCAATTTTCACATTATGTATATCTTTTATACCTGCAACCAGATACCCAACTTCGCCAGCCTCCAGGCTTGGAGCAGATACCATCTTTAAATGGAATACACCAAGTTCAGTAACTTCGAAAACTTTTCCTGTGGACAACATTTCTATTTTCATTCCCGGTCTTAGGGTGCCATCAAATACTCTTACATAGATAACTGCCCCCCGATAAGGGTCGAAGACCGAGTCGAAAACCAGTGCGGAAAGTGGGGCATGAGGAGAGCCTGCAGGAGGAGGAATCTGGTGAACAATCGCCTCCAGCACCTCTTTAATGCCTATTCCTAACTTAGCGCTTGCCTCAAGAATATCCGTCTCCTTAACATTTACAATCTCCATAATTTGACGCTTTACGTTCTCTCTATCTGCGTTTGGTAAATCGATTTTGTTTATCACAGGAATAATTTTTAGATTATTTTCCCGGGCGAGATAAACATTTGCTAACGTCTGGGCCTCAACCCCCTGGCAAGCATCAACAACCAGAAGAGTCCCTTCACAGGCAGCAAGACTCCGTGCCACTTCATATGTGAAATCGACATGTCCTGGGGTATCAATTAGATTTAGAATATATTTCTTACCATCACTGGCAACGTAATCCAATCTGACCGCTTTTGCTTTTATGGTAATTCCCTTTTCCCTCTCAAGCTCCATATCGTCCAGAACCTGGTCTCTCATCTCCCTTGCACTTACAGCCTTGGTAAGCTCTAAAATCCTATCGGCAAGAGTAGACTTTCCATGGTCTATATGCGCAATAATGGAAAAGTTTCTTATATCTTCCCTCAATGTAGAATCTCTCCTGTGGCAAATCTACAAGTTACATCGCTAATCCTGACAGAAATCAATCTATTCAACTCATCATCGCTTGCCGGGGCGACGACTCTGATGTAGTTACTGGAGAAACCAGAATAGACGGCTGTTCCATTCTCCTTTTTTTCCCGCACCTTTCTTTCAAAGAGAACCTCTAACTCCTTATTCAAATACTGCCGGTAAAATCTTTCTCTTAGCTCTTTTTCTAAACTATCAAGCATTTTGCTGCGCCATCTCACTTCGGAATCAGAGACCCTACCAGGCAATCTACTCGCCAGAGTCCCCGGCCTGGGAGAGAACCTGAATATGTGAATTTTAGAGAAATCCATTTTCTTCACAAAATCATAAGTATTACAAAATCTTCTCTCTGTTTCACCAGGAAATCCCACAATCAAATCTGTGGAAATCCCCACATCAGGGATACTTTTCCGCACCATTTCTATAACCTCTTGATAATCCTGGGTCATATACTTTCGATTCATCAACTTCAAGATATGGTCATCGCCACTCTGAAGGGGGATATGGAGGTGGTGGCATATTTTGGAAACAGATTTCATTGCTCCAATAAATTCTTCGTCAATATGCAAAGGCTCAACTGAACTAATTCTTATTCTCTGAAGCCCCTGTAAAGAGTTGAGCTTTTCCAGAAGAGGAATGAGTTCACGATAATTTCCCAAATTGATGCCGCAAAGAACAATCTCTTTATATCCGGAATCCAAGAGCCTCCTGGCTTCGCTTAACACCTCATTAATAGGTCTGGATGAGACCTCCTTTCTCACATAGGGAACGATGCAGTAGGAACAGAAATTGTTACAGCCGTCTTGAATCTTTACAAAGGCGCGGGTGTGGCCAGGAAACCTGCTTATCAAAGTATACTTGTCGGCAGATTCTCTGGTCTCTTCTATTCCAAAAGCTTCTTTTGCCAAATATTTTGCAATATCCTTCTTTTGATAGTTATCAAAGACCTGACATTGGGAAGAGATTTTTTTTAACTCATCGGGATTCCTCTCAGCGTAACAGCCCGTAACAACTATTTTTGCCATTTGGTTTCTTCTCAGAGCAGAACGGATATACTCGCGGCACTTCTGGTCAGTCCTCAGCGTGACGGTGCAAGTGTTAATCAGATAATAATCGGCAGTTTGAGAAAATGGAACTATCTTAAACCCCTTCTCCTCCAACTCTTCTTCAATAAGGGCTGTCTCATACTGGTTAACCTTACATCCCACAGTATATGTTGCCACACTCTTA
>CAZJWT010000088.1:4193-5464 GCA_964550005.1 uncultured Clostridia bacterium
TGCCATTTCTCGTCACCCTAAAGGGCGACCAACCTGCTGGTGGGCGAGCAAGCTCGCCCCTACGCGTGGTCGGGCACTCTTTAGAGTGCCATTTTCCATCACCCTAAAGGGCGACCAACCTGCTGGTGGGCGAGCAAGCTCGCCTCTACGCGTGGTCGGGCACTCTTTAGAGTGCCATTTCTGGTCGGGCACCGTTTGAGGCGCCAAAATAATTTAATGGTGGCCTTTTCTGAAAAGGTCGAGGAACTTGTCCTCATATTCCCTATATATGTCCCATCTATCCAGTTCTGTTTTTAATTCTCTTGCCTTGGAGACGTCTTTTTTCGCTTCCCGAAACAGCCTTTCAATCTTCTCCTTAGCAGAATCTGGAATCCTGGTGTGGGCACTAAGACTCTCTTTTATCTTCTTAATCTCCTCGTCGCTTATTGGTTGCTTTGGCTCATGTTGTCCAGGAAGCTTAAAGTAATCGACAAATTTCTCAATCTCTTCCTCTATTTGCTTCGCTTGGTAGTCGAGTTCTGAGGTGTCTACTTCAATTCCCAGCATCTTACAGAGGACCTCCAAAACAGCCTTAGAGGATTTGGGATTATCTATCTGTATAGTATAGTAGGGAAGCTCACCTAACAAGCAGATACCCTGAAATCCCTTCTCTTTTGCCACTGCTAACAATAACCCATTCATACCGCTGATTTGACCCTCGTTCATCAAAGAAACTCCGTAATCTGCTAAATCCTTTGCCAGGGAAGTATGAGTTACGACTCCCCAAACTTTGGGCTCGTGGGTATGTTCCATAACAGAAGGCATAGCTGCAAAAGTATAGACTCTCTCTACCCCAAACTTTCCTACCAAATCCAAAATTTCACAGGCAAATTCATACTCTTTTTCCACGGACGGTTGAGCTTCGCCCAAAAAGATTACCAGGTCATGGAGAGACCTGCTATCTACCCAGTAGTAGAACTTGCTCTTTGGGAATTTCGGTATCTCTATGATATTACCTTTGATAGAGGCACCCACAGGGTGGAAGAATCCAGCAGGTTCAATCTCTGCGAATTCCTCTGCCATTAACTTTTCTCTTAGATAAGTGACTGCTCTTAATGCCACATTCCCCATGCCGGGCCATGCTGCAACCATATAGGGACTTCTCAACTTAGGCTCCTTTTGAACTTCTACCATTCTTTTCTCCTTTCAAAAAATGCCATGACAAAAAACCTAGAAATTACTTTAATATTTTGCGAAAGATATAGCAAACTCTTATGCTTTTTAAAACTTAA
>CAZJWT010000089.1:0-5456 GCA_964550005.1 uncultured Clostridia bacterium
CGGCTAAGCGATTAGCAAAGGTCATTTTACCTGCCGAAAGTGGGCCAGCGACAAGAATCATACTTCCTCTTCTTTGAGGTAATTTTCCATCCTTTATTGCTTGAAGAACATCTTGAGCAATTGCCTTAATCTCTTCACAATGCTCCTGCTCCGAACGCCTCACTATTTCATCAATGCCTCCCTGCTCAATCTCCAGATTTAACTCTTCTACTGTCTCCGGAAGCCCCTTTGGTATGGGTAGGCGATAGGGCTTGCGTTTACCACTGAATTTCTCTGCCAAGGCTCTGTCTCTGGCTACCATTGCATCAACTACACGGGTAATACCCAGTATCAAGGCAGCATCCTCAATACTGACTGGACTTCCTGCTTTTTCATAAGCCTCATAAATATCCATTACCTTTCTGAAGGCGCCAACCATTCTCTCCTCAGCCATTCTTCTTACAGCCACTTCCTGCCATTGCTCGTTATTCAGGTTCTGCAACCATTCAAAGTAAGATACAGTTACTCCGCCGGAATTGGATAAACCATGATAAATTACTTTTCTGCCGTCTTTGGCAAAGATTTTACTGGCTTCAGGAGTATTAGGACTATTGGCTCCTGGCACTTGTAACTTAAACTGCGCTTTGGGCGCGTTATCTTTAGTGTAGGCGTTCTGCAACGCGCAAGGCATTGATATGTCTACAGCCAGCTCTAATAATTTATCTCTCTCCTCAAGGACTTCTGCTCCAGGGAAATCTTCCAGTGATACTTCTTTATCAGTCTGTAATCTTTGTTGCTTTTGCCTAATAAATTTATCCAAGGCATCTATATCAATACCATCTTTATTGTAAATAGCAGTATACTGATTGCTTACTGCTACCACTTTTGCTCCGTACCGATGACAGAACCGCACTGCCCAGGAGCCTACATTGCCGTAACCCTGAACGGCAATAGTGCACTCTTTTAAGTCTTTACCAATCAATCTTGGCGCAGCCTCGCGAGCAATAATGAATACCCCATAACCTGTGGCTTCGGTTCTTCCCTTAGATCCACCCTTCTTTACCGGTTTATTAGTGATAATAGCCAACTCTTCTGCATCCAGAGTTAAATCTTCCCTGGCTACTGCGGCTACTCTCTCTAAGCAGTATGTCTGAGTAACATACCTATCTTGGTATATATCCACACCATTATCTTTCAACCAGCTGATATGTTTGCTTAAGGAATCTTTCAATCGTGCATCAGCGATTGCCTGTTTTTCATTCAACCAGCGGAAATACTCATCAGCAAACCAGGCGGCTACAATATTATCAGTTCCTACGTCAGTTGCCGGAACATACACATAGGGGCCGACTACATCAATATTATGTCTTTCGCCGTATTCAAGTAAGGCCCGGCAAAAGGCACGGGTGAGCCGGGCTAACTCAGTACGCGACAGTTTTCTGGGGTCAACCTTAACGCCCATTTTTCCACCGCCAAAAGGTATGCCGACAATAGCGTTTTTAATCGTCATCGAGAAAGAGAGCCCCATTACTTCTTTCTCAGTAACCTCAGGATGAAAACGTCCGCCTCCTTTAGCTACTCCTCGCGCTGTATTATGAACGGAACAATAACCGCTAAGATGCATAATGCTGCCATCGTCTCTGGGAAAATCAAATTCCACAGTAATCACACCGTGTTCCGGGTCTTCAGGCTGACAAAGCAAATCAAGAAGTTCGGGGTCTAATTCAATCATCTTGCCTATGCGTCTAAATGTAGCCACTGTATCATCCAAGAGGGTCTTTTCTTTCCTGGCAGGAAATCGCTGATTATACTCAGATAGTGTCCTTACCCCAAAACACTCATAGAGCTTATTCCGTGCATCTTCTATATCTCTTTGTAACACCTCTGAAGAGAGTCCTTTTTCCTGAGATAAGTCTTCAATCGTCATTCCTTCCAAATCCACAGGAGCAAGTAATTCATAAACATCAGAAAGATAATGAGCTATTATTAAAATAGGCTCTTTTCTCTCCGCCTCCTTCTGGCGCCTGGCGAGTTTGCGCGCCCGGATAACATCTTTGCTTTCTGATATTTTCACTTTTTGTTTTACCAACTTTGTTATAAAAGGTCTTTTCCTATCGAGTTCATTTCTCAGCTTCACCCACAGAAGATTATCTCTCTCAACCTCAGCTCGATTTATTGCCTGCTCGTTTATAATATTAATAATTGGTTCTACTTGGTATTCATATACAAATGAAGGTGAAATGGAGAGATTTAGCATAGCCAATCTATTTTTGGAACAGAACTCAAATATCTCTCGGATTTCCTGAGTTATTTCCTTATTAGATGGCTCATTATGTAAAATAGTGCCATTTATTTCATTCTTCATTTCAATACAGGATATATAGTCAAAATCTAAAGTAACAAAGATGTGTCCGCTAAAATGTGGCAACTGCTTGATATCATTAATAACAATCACGCCTTCCGGTATCTTTTCAAGCTTATTCTTATCCCATTTTGGCCTGACCCAGTAAATATCTCCCACCCGTTCTCTAACTAATTTTAACCAATTACCAAAATCTCTTTTTTGACTCTTCCTTCGCCTAAAAAGCCCCGTTTCATCATGAGCATCAAATATAACAAGAGGTATTCCTTTCAAATTAGGGTCAATCTCTATAGCCTTCTTAATATCATCAGCAGCCGAATCATGGTCTCTTGCTATTGTAACAACAGGAAAAGATGAAAGGAATTTTTTTGAAACTACGAAGAAAACGAGTGCTGCAAAGAATTTCTTTGTCATTTTCAACCAAGACTTTATGCGCAAATTGTTCAATGTGCTATAGAAAGTACCCTGGAGTTTTCTATTTCTTTTTGAATGTTTCTCCATTAACTTTAAGAGCTCTCTGTCAAGCAATTTGCCGGTGTCAAATTCCATTAAATAATCGTCAAAGCCAAGCAACTTAAGAAGTCCAATTAAAGGCACAACATTGAATTCCCAATCATCGTCATTTGAATCATCAATAGTTCCATAGTAAACGGAGACCCATTTTGCAGGCTTTATACCTCTTAATTTTGCTTCTTTCGCTGCTGCCAAAAATGTCTTTAGTAATATTTCTGACCCTAAACCCTGTTCCCTCATATCTTGAAGCACGAATATATCATTGCAGGAAAAACTTTCTAATTCGCCATTGTTGTATACCCTTACGTGAATATGTCCGACACAATTACCATTGAGTTTAAATGTTGCCAGATAATAGAAATCGTTACTATCTGGTATCTCCTTAAGTTTGCAATCTACATCGATTTCTTGACCCTTGAATCTAAAATCTTTAATTCTCACTTCTGGCAATCCCTCTCCTAATATAGGTCCGAATGGCCTTCTGCCTTTAAATGAGCTCATAGCTCTAATTATTTCCTTAATATCGCCTCGCCCGTACCCAAAAATTAATAACGGCGTTGAGGCTATAGTGCCTGCTATAAGCAGTTCCCATCTTGTGTCAATGACCCCGAAAACAATGCCTATAAATATTGCAGCCATAGCCGTTACCCCATATAAAGCGACTAAAAAATCAGGCCAGCTTATGCCTTTTTTAACGTGGGGTTTTTTCTTCGCCATATCAGGCGGTGCGGGTTTGGTGCTTTGCCCAATCTCTTTTTCAACTAGTGGGCTGGCGGATTTTGTGTCTTTTAAATACCTGAATAGGTTATCTGTCATTTCTTTTAACTCAATAGGTACGGCTCTCGTGAGTTCATTATCATCTTGCACTCCTACCCCCACATTTTTTCTCTCAAGGTCTTCCCCATATGTTAACCACTGGTTTGCAAAAAGATAACCCACAACCATAGTAACCTCAAAAGGTATATCATCTATGGATTTCTTTCCAAAACCATACCTTCTTAATTCAGGTCGCTCATATTTTGAACGGCTGAGAGATAAAATATCATTTAAAGCAAGTGCATATTCACCATCAATTGCAATAAGATTTGGCAAAGCGCTATATCTTACTGAACGTTCTCCCTTTAGGAACCCTGGTTTTGTAATGATAAGTTTTAAACCTCTATGCCTATAATTTCCTAATGTTCTTACTACAAATTCCTTAAGTTTATTTGGCTCTTCTTTGGATTCTAACTGATAAAACATCATACTCATAAGAGATATTTTTATGAGACAAGAAACAAAGCCCTTACTCTCTTTTATGCTCTCAGTCCAGTTAGGAAATTCGGATAATTTCTCCTCAAGTGGAGAGACCTTACCTTCTTGAAATGCATCCATTAATTGAGCAAGGTCACCCGGATTGAGGTAAGTACTTGATATAATATCGCCAAGATTTGCAATGACATCCTCATACTTGGGTCCTTTAAGGAGTTTTCTCTTGCCTCTAGGGAGTTGCCTTAATGGTTTACTTAAGTCTACTTTTACACAGAGGTCTGGACGACGGCTAAGGACTTTTAATACTTTAGTTACCCTAACTTTTTCAAAGCCTTTTATATTATGCAGTCCATCCATCAGTTCTCCAAGAGTGGGCTTTCCTTTTTGCGCTACAATTGCATCCACTGCAATTTCTAACATCTTTGCTCTCCTTGCTCCGGGAACATATAAGTTTGCATCAGACGAAAGGCCCGTCCATAATATATCAGAACATAATGTATCAATCGACATTCCGGGATAACCACTTTCGCGCATTCTGTGCAGTATTAAATTGAAATTAGTCGGGCCTTCCTCCACAAATCTCCGCAACTGTGCTCTGCGAATATTGCTCTCTAACATGTCTGCCTCTTCGTATGCGTTAACTAAGCCCTTACCAGCCAATTTAGATATAGAAACAACGCTATCTGCACTTATTCTTGGAGGAGAAAACGAAATTACAATCTGTACTCCATTTTCTTCGAATATTTTCTGAGTTAGTTTTCCCATATCGTTGATTAAGGCATTCTCTCTTTCCTTAGTAACGGACATAAAGACGTCTATGTCCGATGGTCCAACTTTTTGTTGCATAATATACATTAGTTCCAAAGAAGACAAATCAACATTATATATGCCTAACCTCGGCAAATTCTTCTTGTCTTTAACTAAATATCCAAAACTTCCACATACCATGACATTCGAAATTGGAATATCTGTTCTTTCGGCAAAGGCAACAATTTTATTTATCGCAGCTTGGTACTGTTCTACTGCCAACCTTTCTCCTTCTTTATCTACTGCTACTCCATAGCTATTGAAATGCTGACTTCGCCCAGTCCTTGATAACTTTCTATTACCATTATCATCCCCAGTGTTTAGTGGCCCAACTGCGCCCACTCCAGGCAGACCCTGGTCTGCCCATGGTCCACGGTTTCCCGTTTCAGCCGGGGAATGTTTCTCTTGGCCGGAATGTCTCGCTCTATACTCTCCTCTCTTCGCGTCTGAGTCTGCGCCGACGGCTTCATGGACAGGTATGTTGAGTCTTATTTCCGTAAGTTCATCCTTGAGCATCTTGATATAGAGCTGACCATCTTCAGTT
>CAZJWT010000090.1:0-5445 GCA_964550005.1 uncultured Clostridia bacterium
TGATGTCATCGATTACTTTCTGGTGTCTCTTGCAAAATTCAGGCTTGGTCAACTGGGCATTTATTACTTCTTCCTGCCAGTGTGCATTATAGAGCCTGCATTCATTGTCTTCACAAAAAGGCTCACCCAATATGTAAAAAAATAGAGCCTGCATGCAATAGCCTTTCATTACTTCAGTCATCCGTGGATCGTCGTAATCAATAAACTTCTCTCTAAATTTCTTCTTCAGGGTAATTGCATCAATTCCCCATTGTCTTTCTAAATAGAACTCTCTCGGTTTAGCTGGAGCTTCCACGACGCCCGTAGTGGAAATAATGGAGGGAAACCCGTACACGCTTACCCGGGCATGGTAACGGAGACCATTTTCATCCCAGGTACCGAATAGTTGGTCTGTAAAAATAATCACCAAGCAATGCCAGTTACGCTCTTCCTCTTTTATCAAGTCCTGATATAATGCCTGGAGCTTAAACCCATCATAAAATATGCCAAAACTTCTATTTTCTGGATTTTGGAGTTTTCTCTTCTCGTATTCTACCTCGGCAGCAAGCGGGTCAAAAGTAGAATGGTGGCTTCGAAGGTCTCGAATTTTACATCTGGCTATTTCCCCAGCCAACTCTGTTAAGGTGGAATCCTCCATTCCTTTCGTAACCTGGGAAATGAAATTGCCCCTCACTTCAACCTTGACGCCACCCGACTTCTCCTTAACATACTCGGCTATTTCCCTAATGTCCAGGGCCTGAGTTTTGCTATCATCGTAAAGCAAAATTTTCATTTCTCCTTTATCCCCAACTTTTCCAATACTGCCTGTGCACCTTTCTTTCCAGAAAGAAGCATTGCACCGAAAGTAGGTCCCATCCTGGGAAGACCGTAAGTAGTAGCCACAGCCATACCCACTACCACGAGGCCGGGATAGGCTTCTCCACTATGCTCCACCACCAGATCCTCAGACCTCTCCAGCCACATTGCTCCAAAACCCTTTGTCTTTATTAGTCCTCTCTCTTCCAGTTTTCTCACTACCGAGGCATCGTGTCCGGTGGCATCAATTACCATTTTCGATTCTAAGGCCACAGGATCAACACAGGTGATCTCACGAGGTAAAGAGGATATGGGAGTCCAGTTAACCACGGCTCCGCTCACTCTACCTTCCTCCCGGAGCACAAGGTCGTCAAAAACGGTCATATTGGCAAACTTCACGCCGCTGTCGCAGGTGGCTGCAATAAGTTTGGAACAAGCATGAGGTCCATCCGCAACATAGAGCCCCTCGCTTACCTCCTTACACGGCACAGCCAGTTCTTCCAGAACCTTCTGTGCAGGTTCTCTCACTGTTACCTTGTTCATTAAGTACCCACCAATCCAGAAGCCCCCACCGAGGTAATTATTTCTCTCTATAATCAAAATTTTAAGTCCTTTGGTGGCCAGTTCCTTTCCGGCCATTAATCCACTGGGCCCACCACCCACAATAAGACAATCGCTCTCTACATACTCGGAAAACTGCTTGGCAAACTCATCTACAATAGCTCGAGTAACCTCTTTTTCTCCCACTGGTGCAAATAGTTTCTTCACCATATTCTTCTCCTTTCGCTTCGCTCAATCCGACCGGGGCGCTCACTGTCTCGCGCCCGCGCCTTTCCCTCGCTTCGCTCGGTCGTTGCTCCTTATTCGTCGCAACCGGCGCCCTTTTTTGACTCAACTTTATGCCTTTTTCCGATAGATCGGTGACATACTGCGCAACCTTTCCACTATCTCGGGTAAAACTTTAAGAACATAATCAATATCTTGTTCATTGTTCTCCATTCCTAAAGTGAAGCGAAGCGAACTATGGGCCACTTCGGGAGAAATACCTATAGCCGTTAGCACGTGAGAAGGTTCGAGGATGCTGGAAGTACAGGCTGAACCACTTGAAGCACAAATCCCAGCTAAATCTAAATTCAGAAGCATGGATTCGCCTTCCACACCTTCCACGCTCACATTTACATTTCCGGGAAGCCTCTTTTTTGGATGGCCGTTAAGCCTACTGTCTTTAATTCTATTCAATATACCTTCTATCAATTTGTCTCTTAAATAGGTCAAGCGTTCTTCTTCATTTGCCATATCTTTTTGGGCAAGTGAACAAGCCTCACCGAAACCCACAATTCCAGCAACATTTTCTGTGCTTGCCCGGCGCTTATTCTCCTGTTCGCCGCCATAGAGGAAAGGAACTATCTTTGTGCCTCTCCTGATATATAGAGCTCCCACTCCCTTGGGCCCGTATAGCTTATGTGCAGACATTGCCAATAGGTCAACTTTCAACTTATCGACATCTATGGGAAGGTGCCCAGCAGTTTGAACTGCGTCTGTGTGAAAATAGACTCCTTTCTCTTTGACAATCTCTCCAATCTCTTCTAAGGGCTCGATTGTCCCGATTTCATTATTACCATGCATTACTGATACCAATATAGTCCTATCAGTAATTGCTTTCTTTACTTCGATAGGATTTACCAGTCCGTACTCATCTACCGGAAGATAAGTAACTTCAAATCTTCTCTTTTCCAGAAACTTGCATACGTTAATTACGGCATGGTGCTCAATTGAAGTTGTAATAATATGTTTTCCTTTCTCCTGGTTGGCCCAGGCTATCCCGCATAATGCGAAATTATCAGCCTCTGTTCCGCCGCTGGTGAAAACAATCTCTTCGGGCTCCTTGGTCCCTATCAGTCGAGCCACTTTTGCTCTCGCCTCTTCCAGAGCTACTTTAGCCTCTCTTCCATAAGAGTAGAGGGTTGAAGGGTTACCGAAATCTTTACTGAAGTAAGGAGCCATAGCTTTGGCTACCTCTGGGGCGACAGGCGTAGTAGCTGCGTGGTCAAGATATATTCTTCTCATTCAATTCTCCTTCTTATTTTACATTACTGACTTTTTCTAAAGACCTTTTCTATGCGAATAATTTTTGCCTCTCTACTCTTTTGACCCTTTAACATCTTATCGTATTGGTAGAGGAAAAAGAGAGCACTAAAAAATCCTAGTCCGGCAAAAAGAATCCCTGTCCTCTCAGTTCCAAATACTGTTCGACCGAGGAAATATCCGGCAAGTAAGCCAACCAGTGGAAAAAGATAGATTAAAAATGCTGCTTTTAACACCTCTTTACTCTCCACAGAAACCAGCACTTTGTCTCCGGGACGGGCTCCCAGAGAATCTTTTATGTACAAAATCGGCTTATCCCCGGAACTCTGCAAGCATATCCCACACCGGGCACAGGTAGAAGTCCGCTCCATCTCTACCTGAGTCATTCCATTCTCAACTTTTATTACTCTTCCCTTCTCTTCCATTTAAATTTTTGCCCTAAGGATGAAGGGATATTTGCAGATGTCATTGCGAGTGACTGAAAGGAGCGAAGCAATCGACGAAGTCGTTGCGAGGCGAAGCCGTGGCAACCTCAAGAATAAATCTACGAGATTGCTTCAGGACTTCGTCCTTCGCAATGACACTCCGTGTCAGATTGCTTCGTCGCTCAGCTCCTCGCAATGACAGCTAACCGGGCGACTCCGAAAACTATCCCTTCATCCCAATTACGGGCATAAAGCCCTACACTCTACCAAATCCCTCTTTTTACCTAAAAAGGTCTGTGCTTAGATATCTCTCTCCAGTATCAGCCAGGACAGTAACCACTGTCTTGCCTTTTCCTAACTTCCTGGCAACCTGCAAAGATGCCCAAACATTGGCTCCCGAGGAGATTCCCACAAGTAACCCTTCCTCCCTCGCCAATCTCTTAGCCATTCTCTTTGCATCTTCCTCATTAACTTTAACTACACCATCCAAGAGGTCTACATCCATAACTTCTGGTATAAATCCTGCACCAATCCCTTGAATTTTATGTGGAGCGGGCTTGCCTCCTGATAATACCGAGCAGTCTTTAGGTTCCACAGCAATAATTTCTATTCCGGGCTTCTTCCTTTTCAGCAATCTCCCCACGCCAGTTAATGTCCCTCCTGTTCCTACCCCCGCTACAAAAGCATCTATCTTCCCCCCGGTCTGCCTCCAGATTTCCTCGCCTGTAGTCCTATAATGTATATGGGGATTGGCAGGATTATTGAACTGCTGAGGCATGAAATAATCTCGGTTTCCCCTGACCAATTCCTCAGCCTTCCTTACTGCTCCAAGCATGCCTTGACTCCCTTGGGTGAGAACGATTTTTGCTCCATATGCCTGAAATAGTTGTCTCCGTTCGAGGCTCATATTGTCCGGCATTACCAGAATAAGCTCGTATCCTTTCACTGCAGCTACCAACGCCAAACCAATCCCCGTATTCCCGCTCGTGGGCTCGACAATGGTTGTTCCTCTTTTTAAATAGCCATTCTTTTCCGCCGCTTCCACCATAGAAAGTGCGATTCTATCCTTAACGCTCCCTCCAGGATTTGCTAATTCAAGTTTTGCCAAGATATGAGCACTACGGGCAACTGCAATATGATTTAGCTTAATCATTGGGGTGGAACCAATCAATTCTAAGACGTTATCTGCCACCTTAAGACTCATTCTTCCTTCTCTCTCTTTCCTCAGCAAATTCTTTTTCTATTTCTTTCTTTTTCTTTTCAACATATTTATCTATCTCACCAGTGACGCCTTCCAAACTCTCTAATTTACTTAGCCTCTTCTCCAACAAGTCCTGTCCTCTCAAAACAAGACGAATAGCATCGGCCACCGGGTCTGGGAGTTTAGAGTGTTCCAGCGCTTGTATCTCTTTCCCGCTGAAACCCAGACCAATCCTTCCAGGTATTCCCACCACAGTGGCTCCGGGGGGAACATCGCTTAGAACCACTGACCCGGCTCCGATACGGGCATTGTCTCCAACTTTGATTGCTCCCAATAATGTAGCTCCTGTACCGACAACTACATTGTTTCCCAGGGTGGGGTGGCGCTTCTTTTTCTCCAGGCTTGTTCCTCCCAGCACTACACCCTGATAAAGGAGACAATCGTTGCCAATCTCTGCAGTCTCGCCGATTACTACACCCATCCCGTGGTCAATGAAAAACTTTTTTCCGATAGTTGCTCCCGGATGAATCTCGATTCCCGTGACCCAGCGACTAATGTGAGAAATTAAACGGGCCATCACATACTCCTTCCTCTTATAGAAGAAATGGGCAATTCGATGAATCCACAAAGCATGGAGCCCGGGATAGCAAAGTAATACCTCAATACCGCTCTTCGCTGCCGGATCCTTCTCAAATACCGTTCGAATATCCTCCATAATAGTTTTAAACATGAAATTTTACTCCTATCCTCTTTTAATTTAAAAGATAGTTTGTGAAAGAGTGTTTGGAATTTTAGCCAAAAAAACGAGGACGACCTACTCCCGTAATGCGACGGGATTTGGTGTAGCGAGCATTAGAATTTTTAGCCAAAAATCGAAGATTAGATGTCATTGCGAGGGAGCGAAGCGACCGAAGTCCCGATTCATCGGGACCACGCTCC
>CAZJWT010000091.1:0-5370 GCA_964550005.1 uncultured Clostridia bacterium
ACCTAAAATGGTATTGTTTTTTTAAAAACAGCAACATTAATTAAGTATTATGCCCATTGCGAGGCGAAGCCGTGGCAATCTCGAGATTGCTTCGCTCCTTTCAGTCGCTCGCAATGACATCTGTAACTATCCCTTCATCCTGAGGATGTAGTGGTCCCGATAAATCGGGACTAAAGGGAAGCAAAGCTTGCGCTTTGCTGCTACAATGAAGGCAAAGCTTACGCTTTGCTGCTACTTCTAATTCTCAGAAAAAGGAGGATAAATTATGAATTGTAGAACAAAAAGATTTGGAAAAGCGAAAAGGAGTTTCAAGTTCTATTTACTTTTGATTAGTATCATTATGGTTTGGAATTTTGGTCTATTTTCGGCTGGAGGAGAAGAGGACGCTGAAATACTTGCTTTCAATACCTCTAAGAAAAGTTTGGCACCTCTGAGGGAAAGTAGTTTGGCTGGGCAGGGCTCGGGCAATTGGGAATTCTCCACTTCCTCAGGTTTTAAGCTAAAAGAAGGTTACCCTCGTCCACGCATCTTTACCCCAAATGGTGATGGGAGCAATGAAGAGGTAACTTTCAACTACAAAAATGATAATTTGAGTAGCATAGTTTGCTGGATTTATGATATCAAAGGGTCGGCGGTAAGACAGCTCGATATCGAGGGTTTGGAAGATGAAGGTGAGTTCACCTGGGATGGGAGGGACGAGAATAAGAAGGTGGCTCCCAGCGGAATATATGTCTACCAGATAGAAGTGGAAGGCAAGACTATAAATGGGACAATAGTCCTTGCAAAGTGAGCCATGAATTATGAATTATGAGTTATGAGTTATGAACCAGAGACTATGTGGGGGCGGCATTCGACATTTATGGTGCCCGATGATGGTTAAGGGATGAAATGGATGAACAAAAAAATCATTTTGATAGGGTTAGTGACAATAGTCCTGAGTGTTGGGTCTAATGTTTCTTTGGGGGATTTTGAGGACCTTGGCGTGGGAGCGCGACCCATTGGAATGGGAAGTGCCTTTGTTGCTCTGGTTGACGATGTCCACTCCATCTATTATAATCCTGCTGGATTGAGTCAACTAACCCACATAGAGTTCACCAGCGGATATGGAAAACTCTACTGGGGACTGGATGACGGGAGTAACTTGGGGAATGCATTTATAGGTTATGCTCACCCCCTGGCAAAATTGGGCGGAATAGGAGTGGGTTGGCTGAGTCTGGGACTGAACAGTCTTTATCGAGAAGATACTTTTATCTTCTCTTATGGCAATAGGTTATACAGTTCACTTTCTGCCGGGCTGACCTTCAAATTGCTATCTAAACGGTATGATAGTAACGAATACACAAAGTCCGACCCCCTTTTTCAGAAAAAAGGTTATTCCAGGACAGGATTTAGTGGTGATCTGGGACTTTTATATAATTTTACGTCGAATATCTCCTTCGGACTTTCCATCAAAGATATTATTCAGCCAAACATGAATTTGGAAGATAAAAGAGACAAGGTTCCATTGGAACTAGGAATAGGCGTTGCTTATGGGGATAAAAGTAATTTAATCAATTTCGCACTGGACACTACTTATAAAGACGGAAAGTTTAATATCTCTGCTGGTGCAGAGAAGTGGTTCTCAGGTAAGTCAGCGGGAGTCCGGGGAGGGATGGAGATAGGAAGTAATGGGTGGAAGAGTTTTTCTCTGGGAGGAAGTTACCAGGTATCTCCGTTCGAAATAGATTATGCTTTCATCTATCCACTTTCGGGGCTGAGAGGGACTTATGGTTCTCATCGTTTCTCAGTGACATTACGTTTTGGTGGAATTAGGGAAACAGTATCCGGTGAGAAAGGGGTAACACCGGCACAAACAGGCATTCCAGAGACACCCTTAAGTGAAGAAGAAAAGATAGAGAAAATGAGGACATACTATTATCGTGGAATTGACTACTATAAAAGGGGCGAATATGAGGCAGCTATTGCCGAATTTGAGAAGGTTCTACAGTTGAAACCGGATCATAGTCAATCGCTAAGACTTATTGAGCAAGCAAGGGAAAGAATGAAAAGCAAAAAATAGCCAGAGGGAAAATGGGAAAAACTGATGCAGGTATAGGACTTAACCTTTTTGCCTTATTTGTGATTCTATTCCTTTCCTTTCCCAGAGAGGGTAGTACAGCAAGAATATCGACTAGCTTTACTGAGGTGACTGTTCAGAACTTAAGTATCGGAAAGAACTATGCGATTGGGCAGAAAGTTGGTCGTCAATTACAGGTCAGGAATGGAGGGGAAGATTCGATTGAGTTGAAAGTGGAAGTATTGGTGCCGTCCAAAAGTGAATTGAAGGAGGGGTACGAGTCAATTCCCGATGTTTCCTGGATAGAGTTGGAAAAGGATTACTTTTTTGTCGAGCCGTCAAAACTTGCAGTGACAGATGTAATTGTCACTGTTCCCAGCGATAAGAGATATCTAGGCAAGAAATATCAAGCCTACATCTGGTCACATACTATCGGCAAGGGGGGGCTACCCATTGCTCTAGGTTTGAAGAGTAGACTTCTGCTTGAAATTTCTGAAAAGGAAATGGATTTATCTCAAGAGTTTGCAGGAAAATTTGACTTTGCTGTTTTTCCAGATGAGATAGTATTGGAGAATGTGAGTTTAGGCAAGGTTTGCGATATTAAGAAAATGTTTGGAAAGGTATTAGAGGTGAAAAATAGTAGCCACTATCCTCATATTTACGAAGTAAAAAGTATCTCTGCAAAAAGAGCAGGAGTAGAAATTAAAGATGGATATGAGGACTGTCCTGACCCAGATTTTTTGACTTTTGATAAGTCGAAATTTAGTCTGAAAGGAATGAGAAAAAACAAGGTAAAGATGTATGTTAACTTTCCAAAAAGAGAAGAATATGCTGGCAAGAAATATGTATTCATTATTAGGATAAGACTCCTGGAAGAAGAGTTTCTTTTGAATCGATATTTAAAAATCTACCTGACCACGGCAACGGAATTTTAGACGCCTGCCCTCAATATTTTGCCTTGACTTTACCTTCCCGATTTGATAAACTTTTTTGGCTTTTCCGTTGAGTTTTTTTCCATTGGACGATTTGAAATCGTCGCTACGAAATCTCAACTTCATTCCATTGTAGGCACAAATTCAATTTGTGCGGTTCTGGTGAGTTTTATGGAACATTCAGATTTCGTCCATCTACATCTCCATACTGAATATAGCCTTCTCGATGGTGCCTGTCGTATTCTGGATAACCGTAGGGCTCCCGGAAACCTTATTCAGCGAGCATCCCAGTACAGGATGCCGGCATTGGGGATTACTGACCATGGGAATATGTTTGGTGCAATCGACTTTTACCAGGCATGCGTGAATAGCGGTATAAAGCCGATTATAGGTTGCGAAGTCTATGTTGCTCCCCAAAGCCGGTATGCTAAGGAGGGAAGCAGCATATCTGAGGCGGCAAATCATCTAATCCTTTTGGCAAAGGACAGAACTGGGTATGAGAATTTAATGAAACTGGTAAGTATCGGTTATCTTGAAGGCTTCTACTACAGACCCAGGATAGATAAAGAAGTACTTAAGGACTACTCTAAGGGATTGGTATGTTTGACTGGTTGCCTTAAGAGCGAGGTTTCCAACACTATATTAAATGACGACTATGATAAGGCCAAAAAAGCCATCTCTTTCTATGGTGAGATTTTTGGTAAAGAGAACCTCTACCTTGAACTCATAGATAATGGAATCAGTGAACAGAAGAAGGTCTGCCGCGAACTGATTAAATTGGGGAAAGGGATGGGAATTCCATTGGTAGCTACCAATGATTGCCATTATGTGGATAAAGCTGATGCATATGCACAGGAGATACTTCTCTGTATTGGCACTGGCAAAACGCTCGATGATCCCTCCCATCTGAAGTTTTCTACAGAAGAATTCTACTTTAAATCCCCTCAGGAGATGAAACAAATTTTTGCTGAAATCCCACAAGCAATAAGCAATACAATAGAGATTACTGAAAAATGTAGTCTGCAGCTCGATTTTGAAACAATTCATTTGCCCGACTACAAAATTACGGAAAAGTGTAACCTCGATGAATATTTAAGAAACCTCTGTGAACAGGGCTTAAAGAAGAGGTATATGGAAGTTACGCCCGATATACGCAGACGATTGGACTATGAGCTCTCGGTCATAAGCGAGATGGGGTTTGCCAGTTATTTTCTGATTGTATGGGATTTCATAGAGTATGCGAAACATCAAAAGATAATGGTGGGTCCTGGTAGAGGATCTGGCGCTGGCAGTCTCGTTGCCTATCTTCTGGGAATTACTGAACTCGACCCCTTGAAGTATGGTCTTCTATTTGAAAGATTCTTGAATCCTGGAAGAAAGAGTATGCCCGATCTCGATATTGATTTTGCCGATAATGGACGGGATAGGGTTATTGATTATGTGAAGGAGAAATATGGGCAAAAAAATGTTGCTCAGATTATAACTTTCGGAACTATGTTGGCCAGGGCTGTAGTCAGAGATACTGGCAGGGTATTAAATGTCCCTCTACTTGAGGTGGATGGAATTGCCAAATTGATTCCTTTTGGTGAGACAATACAGGGTGCTTTACACCTGGTGCCGGAATTGAACAGGCGATATGAAACTGATAGCGTGGTCAGGAATCTATTGGACACGGCTCAGAAAATTGAAGGAATCAGACGCCATACGGGCGTCCATGCTGCAGGAATTGTAATTACTCCTGAGGAGCTATTTAATTATGTCCCGTTGGCAAAGAAGGGTTCTGGGGGAGAATCTGTGGTAACTACTCAGTATGACGATACTGCTTTGATTAAGCTGGGTCTTTTGAAAATAGATTTTCTGGGATTGAGAACGCTCACTGTAATTGATGAAGCCTTGAAGCTTATAAGTAAGAGAGCGAAAGAGGCTCCAAGAGAACCCTCTGATATTCCACTTGATAACAGGAAAACATACAAACTTTTAGCGGAAGCAAAGTCTGCCGGGGTCTTTCAACTGGAAAGCGCAGGGATGAGGGACCTTTTGAGAAAGTTAGAGCCAACAGAATTTTCCGACGTAATTGCCCTTGTGGCACTCTATCGTCCCGGTCCCATTGGGAGCGGGATGGTGGATGAGTTTGTAGCGAGAAAACATAAGCGTGCGAAAATAAGCTACGAGCATCCCTTGCTTGAACCAATTCTAAGGGACACATATGGTGTAATCCTTTATCAAGAAGATGTTATGCGCATCGCTACGGAATTAGCAGGCTTTACTCCGGAACAAGCTGATGTTTTGCGCCAGGCGATGGGAAAGAAGGTCCCTGAAGAAATTGAGAGACAAAGAGAGAATTTTGTAAAAGGGGCAGGAAATAAAGGGATTTCTACAGGA
>CAZJWT010000092.1:0-5341 GCA_964550005.1 uncultured Clostridia bacterium
GGAGGAGGTACCTGATTGAATTAGCGACGACTGTGGCGACGAATAAGGAATGTAGGGGCAGAGCGAGAGCTCTGCCAATGTAGGGGCGATCCCGATATATCGGGGTGGTCGCCCAAAAGGAAGCAAAGCTTGCGCTTTGCTGCTACAAAATAATATGTAGCTGCAGAGCATCAGCTCTGCTAAAAGAGGCAAAGCTTGCGCTTTGCTGCTACAGGAAAGAAGATGTAGCTGCAGAGCGATAGCTCTGCTAACAACAGGCAAAGCTTCGCTTTGCTGCTACAGGAAATAATATGTAGCTGCAGAGCATCAGCTCTGCTAAAGGGAAGCAAAGCTTGCGCTTTGCTGCTACATAATAGGGAGGGAAAAATGAAGAAGATTCTGACTATTTTTGTATTAGCTATTTTCACCTGGGTTACAGCGGCTATGGCTGGACCAACGGTAGCGATTGTCAAGTCAAACAATCATGAATTAGTGGGAAATTCCTGGCAGTTCAAGGACTGGCATATGCTTCCTCAAGGTCCTCCTTGGGCGAAAGGAAAGTACTGGTATCCCGTATGGTCAAGAAAAAGTGAACTGGAAATCGAAAAGATGGTGCGAAAGGCAGTTAAGCTCGCCGGAGGGCTTCCTGTTGAAAAAGGAGATGTGGTCTGGATTAAGACAAATGCGGTGGCGAGTTTCAATCTGATTCTGGGAACAGGAAAGACTAAAAATGAAGAAATCCAGTGTTATAATACGGACCCCAGAATAGTTAGGGCAATAGCACTTATGGCTAAGGAACAGGGAGCAAAAAAAATCTACATTGCTGAAGGTCCTCCAGATGCTGATGGGATTGCGAATATGAAGACATATGGATATGAAGGACCTGCTCGGGAGGTTGGTGCTGTGCTGTTTGATATAAATGCAGCCCATTATAAGTGGTATAAACCTGAAAGACCTTTGGCGCTCAAGGAATATGCCTTGCCGGTAGTTATGGTTGAACAGGCGAATAAAATCATTAGCGTTTCACCGATGAAGACTCATTATCTTACAGGTATTACCGGAACCTTGAAGAACCAAGCTATCGGCTCTGCTCCCAATAGAGTTTATGGGATACCTAAAGTTGGGCTGCCCCATAATCAGATTTCTGAGGTGATTTGTGACATTGTTTCCATAAAGAAGATAGACTTTGCAGTTATTAGCGGGATTTGGGGCTGTGAAGGCCATGGACCAACAAAGGGTCAGCCGGTATCAATGGATCTGGTCATCGCGGGAAAAGACCCTGTAGCAGTTGACGCGGTGGAAACTATGGTAATGGGTTTTAAGCCAGAGAATTATGGACACATAGTGCTCGCCGAACAGATGGGCCTGGGGACAATGAAGGATATCAATGTTGTTGGTGACCCAATTGAAAAAGTTATGAAGAAGTTTAAGCCGTGTCCCCCAGAATTGAGAGCGCCCAACGCCTGGGGTCGCGTGCGTGCTTGGGAATAAAGAGAAGGGCTTGGTAAAATCCTATCGTGGTAGGGTAGGATTATTGTAGGGGCTTGATTCATCGAACCCGCAATGGGATGAAGGGATAGTTTTCGGAGTCGCTCGGTTAGTAAAACCTCGCTCTAAATCCGCCAGCGCTCAAGTGAACCCTGGCGGATTTGAAGCTCCTGTAACTATCCCTTCATCCCTGGGGGAATAGGGGTGGGGATATTTTTTGGAGTCGCTCGGATGGCCGTCATTGCGAGGCGGAGCCGTGGCAATCTCAAGAATAAATCTAGGAGATTGCTTCAGGACTTCGTCCTTCGCAATGACACTCCGTGCCAGATTGCTTCGTAGCTTCTGCTCCTCGCAATGACAGCCGTCCTCGTTTTTTGGCTAAAATTCCAATAGCTCTTCGCAAACTATCTTTTAAATGTTAGCAAAAATATTAGGAGGGGTGAGATGAAAAGGTGGCTTATTTTGGGAATGGCTTTCGTGGTAGTAACGCTATTAGTTTCGGGATGTGAGAAACCAATGGTAGGGACAGGAGTTTACGGGAAAGTAATTGACAAGGATACTAAGAAGCCCATTGAAGGGGTAACAATAACTATTACTACATTGAAACAGATGACGGAGGCTTCTCCTGCAGTTTGGGCGGTAACTGCAAATACAGATACTTCTGGCAATTATAGTCTAACAGAGCTTGAACCCGGTAATTATGGGGTCACAGTAACGAGTCCAGGATACTTTGCTTATTCACTCAGCGAGCTTGTGGTGAAAAAAGGGAAAATGAAAAAAATCAATGTTCAACTGGAAGCTTCTTTCGTGGGAGGTTAAGAGAATATAGATTTCCTCAAAATTGAGGAGAGGTGAAAGAAATGAGGAGATTATTTCTATTGACGTTAGTTGCAATATTTGGGTTATCTTTAATAGCAGGTTGTGGTGGTGGCAAGAAGGCAGGCGGAACTATTATTGGCAAGGTGAATAATACGTTCCACGGTGGAGGCGTTGACGGAGCGAAATTAACTCTGAGTTCAAATGGGTCAGAATTTACAACAACCACGGATAAATCTGGAAATTTCACTTTTTCAGGCCTTACTGCAGGAACATACAGAATCACGGTAACTAAGGATGGCTTTTTTGATAACGAAGTAAGTAGAATTGAAGTAAAGGAAAGTAAGGAAACGAAGGTTGAGATTGGTTTGATAGTTGCATTTGGCGGCACCTGAGATGGCAAAATTGGGGAGGAGGATTCTTTGTTTGATATTGGAATCCAGGAATTAGTCGTTATTCTTGTGGTGGTATTGATTATTTTTGGTCCTCGTAGATTGCCGGAGATTGGCAGGGCTATTGGAAAGGCGATAAGAGAGCTGAAGAGAAGCACGCAGAACTTTCGGGAGACTATTGAGCAGGAACCTCCGGAAGAGATAAGGAAAGAAGTAGAGAAGAAACTTTCTGAAGATATTTCCAGAGAAGAGAATGAACAGAACAGTGAGAGTGGGTAGAATAGTTGTTCTGGGAGTAGGCAACTTGCTCTTAGGGGACGAAGGGGTAGGAGTTCACCTTATTCAAAGGCTAAGAGAAATGGAGATTGGTGAAGGAGTTGAACTTATAGATGGAGGAACCTCTCTTTTAGATTTTCTCACCCGGATGGAAGATATTTCGAAATTGATTATTGTGGATGCCATTAAACTGGGAGGTAAGCCGGGGAGAACTTATAAGATTTCTGTGGACGACACTCTTTTCAAGGGTGGAAAGGACATAACTTCATTGCATCAGCTGGCCGTAGTGGAGACACTTGCCTTGACTAAGAAGATGGGTAAACTTCCGCCCACAGTCATAATCGGGATTGAACCCAAAGAGATAGCTTACGGTCTGGAATTGTCTCCGGAGATAGAAAGAGAATTGGAGAAAATGGTTAATTTAATCCTCAAGGAAGTCAGGGATAAGAGGAATTGAGGGGGAATGTTATGTTTGGAAGATTAGGTCTATCGGAGCTCATAATTATTCTGGTTATTGTGCTGATTATTTTTGGAGCTGGCAGATTGCCTAAGATTGCAAAAGCAATAGGGGAAGGAATCAAGGAATTCAAAAAGGCAACCAAAGAGAAAGAATCTAAAGAAGAAACAAAAGAAGAAAAGAAAGAAGAGCCACCGCGATAAATGTAGGGGAGAGCAGGAATCGATTTGACCTGACCAAAATGGCACTCTGGAGAGTGCCCGACCAAAAAATAACTAGTTCATAGTTCGTAGTTCATAGTTCGTAGTCTATGAACGATGAACTAAAGCGAACGAAGTGAGCGTGACTGCGAACTCTTTTGGTGGGTCGCCCTTTAGGGTGACGAGGCAAAGCTTACGCTTTGCCACTACAAACAGTGCCCGACTAATGGGCGACCACGGAGTGTCGCCCCTACACGATTCGCAAAGAGTCCAGTTTTTAGGAGAGAGCTGGGATGGATTTGACCAGAAGAGAGTTTCTGAAGATTTGTGCCGGGTCTGCAGTTGCCCTCGGGATTTCCCAAATCTGCATTCCGGAAGTGGTGGAGGCACTGGAGAGAGCCGCGGCAGGGAACCCTCCGGTGTTGTGGCTACAAGGAGCGGGCTGTACAGGTTGCTCAGTTTCACTTCTCAACACTACCCACCCAAAGATTAGTGAAATCATTTTAAAAATTATAAGTCTTAGGGTACACCCGAGCCTGATGTCGGCGTCCGGGGATAGGGCGATTGACTATTTGGAAAAGACTGCCGAAGAAGCAAAAGGTAAGTTCATTCTGATTGTTGAAGGTTCGATTCCCATCGCTGAGAATGGTATGTACGCTACACTAGGAGAAAAGAACGGCAAACCTATATCATTATTGGAATGGACCAAAAAATTGGGAAGAAATGCTAAATACGTAATGGCAGCGGGAACCTGTTCTTCCTATGGAGGAATACCAGCAGGTGCTCCGGACCCCACGGGGGCAAAAGCAGTAGAGGAGATTCTGGGCAAGAAGGTGATAAATGTTCCGGGCTGTCCACCCCATCCGGATTGGATGGTAGGCACCCTTGTTCATCTAATCCTTTACGGTCTTCCAGAACTTGATAAGAATGGAAGGCCAACTCTGTTTTACCGTTTTCTATTGCATGAAAATTGTCCCAACTACTCGTTTTACATTCACCAGAAACTGGCCAAAGAACTGAGCGAAGAGGGATGTATGGTCAAACTTGGATGTAAGGGGCCTCTCACTTATTCAGACTGCCCTTTACGCCGGTGGCACAATGGAGTTAACTGGTGTATTGGTGCTTCAACACCTTGCATAGGTTGCGTGCAAATGGAATTTCCTGACGGTTTATCTCCTTTTTATGGCTGGCCTGAGAGAAAGAAATAACAATGGCGAAGAAAGTCATAACTATTGACCCTATTACCAGGATTGAAGGACACCTAAAGGTTGAGTTAGAGATAGAAGGGGGCAAAGTCGTTGATGCCAGAAGTTCTGGCACTCTTTTTCGGGGATTTGAGATAATACTTAAAGGAAGAGACCCGAGAGATGCCCAACATTTGGCGCAGAGGGTCTGCGGCATCTGTTCCGCGGCCCACGCAAGTGCTGCCTCCTTGACTTTGGAATCTGCCTTTAGAGTGATACCACCTTCCAATGCCAGAATTATCCGCAACTTGGTCGCTGGGGCAGACTTCCTTCAGTCCCATATTCTCCATTTTTATCTTCTAACTGCATTAGACTACTTTTTCGGTCCGGAAAATCCACCCTTCATTCCCAGAATTAAAGGTGACTACCGGCTATCCAAGCAAACGAACAATGAGTATATGAACCACTATATAGAAGCGCTAGAGGTTCGTAGGAAAATCCACGAGATGACAGCAATCTTTGGAGGCAAGATGCCCCATCATCAGACTT
>CAZJWT010000093.1:0-5337 GCA_964550005.1 uncultured Clostridia bacterium
CTTAGCTATTCCGGAAAAAAAGGCCTACAGGGCAGAATGGAAAGAGAAGCTACCTAAAGCAACAGACATAGTCCCCAAATAAATTACAAATTTCAAATTACGGGCATAAAGCCCTACACTACGAAGCCATTACTGACATGAACTGAGTAGTTCTTTCCAGACTGATTTTACCTGCTTTTGTAACCTAAGAGGATCTAAGTTTCCGTTAATAATATAATCTGCGTATTTCTTTTTCTTATAGATAGGGATTTGCGCATTTACCCTGACTCTGGCTTCTTTAACAGTGAGATTATCATCTCTCCGCAACCTCTCGATTTGTATTTTCTGAGGTACATAAACGATAACTATCCTGTCGACCAGATACTCGAGTTTAGCCTCAAAAAGAAGAGGTATGTCCACAACAATAATGTTCGTCTTTCTCCCACTTTCCCTCAACTCGCGACGTTCTGCCCGTTTTTTAAATTGTCTTATTTTTCTCTTTATTTCAGAAATAATCTCAGGATGCATAATTGCGTTTAGATTTTTCCTTTTTTGTCTATCTTGAAATATTATGTCAGCAAGTTTTCTTCGATTCAATGTCCTGTCTCTATTTAATACTTCCTCACCGAATTTTTTGACTATCTCCTTTAAAACTCTTGTACCAGGCCTGGTCAATTGGTGAGCAATTTCGTCGGCAGCGATAGTCTTCGAACTAAACTTTCTGAATATCCTCAGGACCGTGCTTTTTCCTGAAGATATTCCTCCCGTCAAACCAACAATTAGCATATCCAACTTTCTCCTTATTTGCCCCGTCAGAGATTCCACCAAGAGAATTTTTAACATCCATTTCTAACAGGGTTACTTTTCTTCTTTAAATACCTGGGCGGAAAAAGTATATATTTCTGTGTCCTTATCCTTCCACGCATCTTCTGGCAAATTCGCCTTGTCATAACAGAGTCGCTTCAGGAACTCCTCTTTTGACCATCCAGTTTCAGTTGCCACCTGGGGCAGAAAGACTCCCTGATGGTAGCCTTTCTTCACAATCACACCGTGTTTCCCCATCTCGATTTCATCTACACTGTTGATTCTTTCTGGCACTGTCAAAACAGAAATCTCAATTTCAATCTCATCTAACTCTTCAGTCCTTACTGGCGGAAAGCGAGGATCACCAGTGGATGATTCGATTGCCATTTTCGAAACAGCCTTGTAGAGCTCTTCAAGAGGCATAATATACCCGATGCAGCCGCGTAGCATTCCCTTTCTATGTAAAGTTACGAAGACTCCTCTTTTCTCTTTCAACAGACGGTCCTCCACATTAAAATCCGGTATCTTCCTGGTGCGGATATACTCCTCAATTGTCTTCCGTGCAATACCCAGGAGAACCTTCTGTTGTTTTTCATTTAGCATTTTGCTACCTCCTTTCTCTTTTTTCAATTCAGGAGCCATCTCTTGCTCTTTCAGGCGCATTATGGCAAAGGCGCCGTAACCCACCACTTTCCCTTTATCTCCTGTCACATCTCCAGAATTTGCATATTTTAATAACTTTATCCTGTTTGCCCCGTATGCTTTTGCTGCCAGAATTGCAGTATATACAGCTGCACCGCCGCAAAGCTCTGCCTCTCCCCCAATCATGTGTTTAATCAAACTATCCAGATCAAAATTTTCTAAGTCACGAATTGCTACTCCGTCTATCAAACACGCTTTTCCATAAGTGTGGTAATGGGACATATCTGTAGAAGCAATAATGAGTATTCTCTTCTTGCCTTTTGAACTCACAATAGCATCGGCTAAAAGATGGCAGAATTCTTCAGAACTATCATTGAGAACAATGGGCACTATCTGGAAATCTTTCAAAGTTGACTGAAGAAATATAAGTTGCACTTCCAGAGAATGCTCTTGCCTGTGGGCTTCTTCATCAAAATGGAACAATTGATTTTTTTTGATAAGTTCTTGAGCAATTTCAGAATCTACTTTAACTTTTCCGAGAGGGGTTTCCCACCAGCCCTCCGCATAGATAGAGGCGCCCTTCACAGGCACGTAGTGGCCTGGTCCCAGAAGAATTACAGTGTCAAAATCTTCTCCCTCAAGTTGACGGTAAGCATATGCTGCGACCTGACCTGAATAGACGTAGCCTGCATGGGGTGAAATCAGCGCTATTAAGTCTCCCGGAAGTTTCTCCTGGTCAACCTTCCTAAGGAAACCCTCAACGGTATCTCTTAACACCTCGGGTGAGCCGGGATAGAACTGTCCACCCCAGCGAGCTCGACGAACCATAGGCTCACCAGCCCCTGCTACGCCCTGCGAGAAAATAGATAAGAACAGAAAGATAAAAGAGAGAAAAATTCTTCCAATATACATCGTAAGACTCCTTTAACATTCACCCTAATAAGCATCGCTTAAAAGGTGAATGTTGCCTATCTTAACTCTTTTTAAACCAGCCCTCCTTACCTCTTCCAGGCATTCTTTAGCGTGCCTTCGGGAGGTGGTTGGAAGATCGGACATATGGAAATGGGGATGGAAAGCCAGAAGAGAGTAGGGAATCTCAGGATCTAACGATGCTATAAAGCTGGCAATCTTTGAGACTTCAACCCTATCCACATAACCAGGCACAAGGAGTGTTGAAGCGACAAGAAAAGGTGGTTCTTTCCTCTTCTTCACATACTCAGCCAGAAGAGAGAAGTTCTCCAGTGTTCTCCTGTTCGTAACTCCGCATAAGGCAATGTTTAGCTCTTCACTAAAGGCTTTCAAGTCAAATTTTATGCAACCACCAGAATCGAGAGACAGTTCTGCCATTTCCTTTAAGAACTTTCGATTAATACAGCCATTCGTTTCCCAGCAGATACGCACGCTTTTCTTTTCCAGAGCGAGCCGGGAAGTCTCTAATGCATGATATATCTGAGGAATAGGGTCGCCGCCAAAATAACAAATGCAATTTGTCCCTCCATCTACACACTTAGACAACTCCTCTGAAGTTACGAAATCTCCACCTTTCAGACCTTCAGGATTCCCCAGAAGTGCTGGAGTTGCCCCTTTCATTATGCATTCAACCTCCTCCCTGTAATGCCAGTTCTGGCAGAAAAGGCAATCGAAGGAACAGCCGTGGTAGAAGACCGCCAAATTCTTGTACCCATAGCTTTTCCTCTCTCCACAAACCCATTCAGCCACACAATTGGTTGGCAGTGGGTCGTGGTACCAGTTGAGGTTTCCCCTTCTTCCACTTACCAGATGGACCAACTTCCCTAGATGGTTAGTTCTCAAGCCACAGTAGCCAAAACCTCCGTCTGAAATCTGGCATTCATTGGCACAGATATTACATTTTACCCCTCCCTTATCCCTGGGAACTCCCTCTGGAAGGCAAAAATTACTTCTTGAGACTTGATGGGCTTTCTTTATTAGAGGCAGAACCTTCTCGAAGTCTTCCCTGATACATTCAATACAGACACCCAGAATTTCCGTAATTAAGGCAGACTCCTTTTTACAATTAGCGCACTCCATTGTAACTCCGTTATCTTCCGACCATTTTCTTGAATCTTGAGGCATCTTCAAACATATAGACATTGTTGAACATACAGTATATTTCGCTTTTTTCTTCACATTTTACTTTAAGTTTTCTAAGGTCTCTATCTGTGTAGCGATAATTGTACCCGCTTATTCCGTGCAGGCGAAAGTAGGAAAACTCTCCAGAAACAGTTTCGGCCTTAAAGGGGTCAACGCAGTGAATCAGTCCCAGCTCATAACAGACACTCTTTATCTCCTTCCGATCCCAGTCTCCCCTTGGCTCCCAGATTAAAATGAGACCTCGCCTTTTAATTTTCCTGAAAAATTTTCTCATATTCCTCTTATTTTCAACTGTGGGATGGAAGCTGGGTGGCATCTGAAAAATAACTATTCTGGTTTCAAGAAGTTGGGCCATCTTCAGAGTCTTCTCCCACGCTTCAAAGACCGCATCTGTCGGCTTGAAGAATCCATACTCTGGCTTCTCTTTCTCTGGAATTGAATAGCCGAGTTTCCTATAGGTTGGGCTGGTTGGCAAGTGAGTTATCAACTGGGAAGCCTTCAAACTAAATTCAAATTCCTTAGGAGCCTCTTCCCTCCACTTCAGGATGGTTTCCAACTTGGGAAACTGGTAGAATACTCTCTGTATCTCCAGAACTTCAAAATTCTTATAATACCTCGCCCGAGCCACGCCAAATCCACAACACCCAACTTTAACCATAAACTCCCTTTCTGGAGTCCTCCGATTTCATCGGAGGTTTGATTCTGGACTCCCTCCGATTTCATCGGGGGGTCATTGCCTCCCTCTCGGGGGGATTCCATTCCCGGTTTCACATCTTTATGGGGATGGGCTTTCTACAATACGAGCATTTCCCTTCTTGAATTTTCATCTCCATTATAGAGAAGCCATCTCTCCTGATTATCAATTTCCCACAGTGGTGACAATAGGTGTTTTCTCCTATGTGTCCCGGAACATTGCCAATGTAGACATAGTGTAGTCCCTTATCAAGTCCAATCTTCCTCGCATTTTCCAGGGTCTCTACAGGGGTAAAGGAGAGATGGGATAGCCTCAAGTGGGGAACAAATTGAGTCACATGCCAGGGTGTATCCTCGCCAAGCTCTTCAAGTATCCAGGAGGCAATCGCTTCCAATTCTTCTCTATCGTCATTATACCCTGGAATGATATTGGTTACAATCTCTACCCACATACCCCACTTCTTCTTTGCCCTCACGGTAACATCTAAGATTCCACTAAAATCAGGAATGTTTCCAATCTTCCGATAACTCTCCTTTCTGAACCCCTTAATATCCACTCTGAAAGAGTCAAGATACGGACCAATTCCGTCGAGCGCTTCGGATGTAATGTAGCCATTGGTTACATAATTTGTAAGTAGGCCTTTCCTCTTTGCAATCTTAGCAGAATCTAAAGTATATTCAAACCAGATTGTTGGTTCGTTATAAGTCCAGGAGATTCCCAGACAGTGCTCTTGCTTTGCCAGTTTCACAGTAGCTTCTGGAGAAAAGAATTTAGCTTCCCCTTCATAATCAATATGGGAGATGTCGTAATTCTGACAGCCAGGGCAACGAAAATTGCAGCCCAGAGTGCCTAAAGAGAGCCAGCGGGAGCCTGGATAGAAGTGGAAGAGAGGTTTCTTTTCTATTGGGGATATGGCCCAGGTAGAGACTCTGCCATATATGAGAGTATAGAGCTTCCCTCTCACATTCTTCCTTGTCCAGCACCACCCGGTCTCTCCTTCTCCAATTATGCACCTTCTTTGACAGATGCCACATCTCACCCTGCCATCTTCCAAAACCTGGTAAAGAACTGCTTCTTTCAAACTATTTCCCTCCCTCTCGGGAGGA
>CAZJWT010000094.1:0-5250 GCA_964550005.1 uncultured Clostridia bacterium
AGGCATACTTTCAATCCGCTCAAAGGTAGTAAACCTCTTCTTACAGGCATGGCATTCCCTGCGCCTCCTGACCACAGAACTTCCTTCTACTGGCCTGGAGTCGATTACTCTTCCTCCAGAGTTGCCACAAAATGGACATTTCAATCTAACACCCCAACATACAATATAAAGTAGCTCATTTATGCTAACATACTATATGTAGTGATGTCAAGAAAAATTTGAAAAATTTATTACTTGGTTTAGGAGAGGAAATTTTGTGGAGGTATTCTATTTTTTCCTGGTGGACAATAACTTTCTTATCTTCTTTATCAAATCTTCTGTACTAAATGGTTTAGTAATGTAATCGAAGGCTCCTTGAAAAAATCCTTTTAATCTACTTCCGTAGTCGCCCTTGGCAGTTAGCATAATGATGGGGATACCGAAAGAATTCTTGTCTTCTCGCAACCTCCTGCAGACCTCGTAACCATCTCTTTTAGGAAGGAGAATATCTAATACGATAATATCAGGACTTTCTCTGTGTACTTTGTTTTCAGCCTCTATGCCGTCGGTAGCGGTTATGACTTCATATCCTTCAGATTCTAAACTCTCTTTCAAAAGCTGTAACGTATCAGGTTCATCCTCCACTATAAGGACCTTTTCTGGCATATAATTCTCTCCAAAACTTTTTTCTATCCCACAAGGGGCAGAAGAATGGCAAGTCTACCACTCTCATCTTCAAAGCGAACCCTTCCGCCCTGGGCTTCTACAATACTTCTAACCATAACCAGTCCTAAACCTCCTTCCTTATTTTCAACATTTCCTTGACCCAGCACCCATCCGGGATAAGGAAGGAGGATCTCTACAAACTTATTCTGATCAACCACTTTCGGTTCACTCCTAACCGAAAAAATAATTTCCCCGCCCGAGGGGGTCTCATTAAGAAAGCTCTTTACGAGTCTGGTGAAAACTTCCCTTAAAGTTTTCTCGTCGCCTCGAACGATTGGTTGACTTCTTGGCAATTCTGCAGATAGAGAAATGTTTTTATTTTCGGCTTCTTTCCTTAACGATTGAACAACACTCTCAATAATATCGACAATAGCTATCGGTTCTTTCTCCAGGCCCAAGCGCCCCGACTTCACGGAAGAAAGTTCACTGAGTTCTTCCACCATTCGAATGAGCCGTTCTACCTGTCTTTTAACAATCTCCAAATACCTCTTCTGCTGTTGGTTGATATCTCCTGCTTTTCCGTCCACTACTTTAGAGACGTATTCCTTGATGGGTGTCAGAGGAGAACGAAGCTTATGGAGGGCTAAAGTAAGGAATTCTTCCTTTACTCGATTCCTTGTTTTTAACTCCTTAATTTTCTGTTTCAGTTTTCTCTCGGCTTCCTTATACCTTGTTGAATCTTCCCCACCCAACGCAGCAATCCTCCTCTGAGGGTTCCCTTTCCCTCAGTTCTCAGTTTTGAGTCCTATTTTCTCAGTTACGTCCTTATATAGGCATGTCCTATTTTTCCCAGTCGCCTTCACCTGATATAAGGCCCTATCGGCACAGTTGACCAAATCTTCAGCCTTTTTGGTGTCTATCGGGTAAGTAGCAATCCCAATACTGACCGTTACTTTTCCGCTGGGTTGTCTTTCTCTGTATTCAAATGGAAAATTTTCTACTTCTTTTCTAACTTTTTCCAATATGATGAAAGCTCCTTCTCGGCTAGTTGCTGGAAGAATTATGGCGAACTCTTCACCTCCGTATCGGAAAGCAGCATCTGTCCTGCGAAGATTACCAATCAGTATCCGGCTCAGTTGCTTAAGAACCATATCTCCAGCGAGATGGCCATTACTGTCATTATAATGCTTAAAATCATCGATATCCAGCATTGCCAGAGATAGGAAGTGTGCGTATCTCCTGGTAAGCTCTATGTCTTGAGGTAGCCTTCGCTGGAATTCTCTCTGGTTATAAACCTGTGTAAGTTCATCTACTCTAGTCAATTCTTCAGTCACCTTATGCAATTTTGCATTCTCAATAGCTATTCCCACCTGGTTTGCAAAAAGAAGAAGAGGAGCAAAATCGTCCTCTGTTATCCTTCGTTTAAGATTGTTTTGAGAGACAATAAGGGTGCCCAGGGGCTTATTCCTAACCACAATCGGGATAACAGCAAAGCTTTTGAGCTTAAGAAGATTTATAAGCGGGGGCTCAACTCGCTGGTCACGCATTGCATCTTCTACAATATAGGGTTTCCTTTCCTTAATGGAAAGCGAGAGAATTCCCGGTGTCTCGTCAAGGGAAATATTGAGACGCCTAATCCCCTTTATAGAAAGTGCCCGGGAAGAGTCAGCAATACATTTTAATAATTTTTTGTCCTCTACCTCCTCAAAGAGGTACAGGAATACTTGATCGAAATCGAGCTCTTTCCTTATGTCCCGAATAATCAGTCCCAGAAGCTCTTCCAGTTCCATAGTACTGCGCATAGCTTCCGTGATTTCGTTTACGTCTTTAAGTTTCTGATGGGCAATTATTAAATCTCTATTCTGACGATGGTTCTGAATATCCTTACAGACAAAGAGAAGGATGAGCGATGCCAAAAGGACGTACTTTGCTGTATTACCTAAAACTAAGAAGATATCCAACATTATGTAAATACCAACCAGAATGAAAACCAAAAAGGCAGTGGTCTTAAAAATTCTTCCCATAATCCCACCTATCCGATGATTCTTCCTATCTTCTCCTTCAACACTTCCAAATCGACTGGCTTGACAATGTAATCGGCAATGTGTCCAGCCCATATCTCGTAGTCAGTTTTGAAAGTATCGTAAGCAGTGCAGACGATAATGGGAAGAGCAGGATAGCCCTTCCTGACCTGCTCAAGCAATTTCAATCCACTCATATCGGGAAGCTTAATGTCGAGAATGAGAAGGTCTACCTTCTCTTTCTTTAAGCAATCCAGAGTTCCTTTGGCGTCTCTTGCTTCGAGGACATCATATCCTTCTTCAGTCAGTTCGTCCTTGAAGACCTCACGCAAAACCTCTTCATCTTCAGTAATGAGTACCCTCTTCATTATCCCTCTAACCCTTTCTTTTCCTCTTTTTCCCTTGCTCTTTTCATAGGCAGACTTACAATGAAAGTAGTCCCCTTGTCTATTTCGCTTTCCAGTTCTATCTTCCCCTTATGGGCGACAACTATTCTCTGGCATATAGCCAAACCCAGACCCGTACCCTGGGGTTTCGTACTGAAGAAGGGCTCAAATACCCTCTTCCTGTTATGGGAAGGGATACCAGGGCCTGTATCGCTAATTCTAATCTGAAGAAATCTCTTATCCTGCTCAGTCACAATCTTCAATTCTTTTTTCTCCCGACCCTGCATGAAGAAGAGCGCATTCTGAATCATGTTCAAAACGACCTGTTCTAAGAGAGCAGGGTCGACAGGTATGGCAGGTAGATTTTGGTTGAGTTCCTTAATAAGGACAGCTCCACTCTTCCTAATCTCATCATCCATATGGAGCAGGATCTCCTCAATTACCCGGTTAACATTCTCCTCAACCAAATTTGGCTTGGGCTGACGGGTAACACTGAGCATATCCTTAACAATTCTTTCCAGGCGGTCTACTTCTTGCATAATGTAATTAGTATATTTTTTATTGGAGTCTCCTTCTTCCACCGCTTTGTGTATTCGTTGAGCACAACTTCTTATTGAGCTCATCGGATTTCTCACCTCATGAGCCACAATTACCGACATCTCTCCTATAGCAGCCAGACGTTCTGAGTGAATTATCTGAGCCTGGGCCTCTCTCAGCTCTTTCTCGGCCAGCTCCACCTGGTGGCGCAACTCTTCGCTGAATCTCTTTTCAGTATCATATAATCTAGCATTTTCTATAGCCAGACCAGCCTGATTGGTAAAAGTTACCAGGGAGCGAAGGTCTTCCTCTTCTATGGGACGTCCACTATGCAAATTATCTACCAAGAGAACTCCATTTACTCTCTCTTTGGCTACCAGAGGGACTGAAGCCAGGGTATTGGCTCTTCCCTCAAGTCCGGCAAAAATCTGTCCATAAGTCGCTTTCTGGCTGGAAGTATTCCCTTTCTCAGAAGGTGAAGCCACTTTTACTTCTGCCTCGGTCTCTCCCGAGGGAGAGACCAGTCTTCTTACCTGACTGGAAACAGGCTCCTCCAAACGCATCCCTCCCTCACTAACTCGAGCAGTAATGTACGGCCTTCCATCCCTAACCGTCTTTACAATGGGATTTTGCTCATCTTCCAATGAAATCCTTAAAGCCGAAAGATGCTCTCTATCCACTCCAATTGCCTGTCTGCCCTCAATAAATCCTTCCTTCTCATTTACCAGGCAGATTATTGCGCGATCAAAATTTAAGTGTTTTGACACACCTTCTAATATTATACTCAGTACCCTATCCAGGTCCATAGTGCTGGTCATCGCTCTACTTATCCTGTCCAAAGTTTTCAGCTCGTTCATCTTCTGGGTTATTACAATATTCTTCTCTTCCAGTTCATCCTTTGCTCTGTTAATGAGGCTGGCCATCTCTTCAAGCTTTTTTTGAGAAAGAGTGAGTTTCCATATTTGTCCATAAATGACTTTAAAGACAAGGAGTAAAAGTATAGCAATTCCAATAAGAGAAAATGTAACTGATAGAAACGTTGCCCAGCTGGTAGATAGGTTTCGATTGAGGTAGTTTTCGGTAAGCCTATAAACTAATAACATTAACAGAAAGATGGAGATTGTCAACCATCTCAGAGGACGCAAATAGGTCGGTTCTTTCATTCTTTGCCTCTAACCGGGAAAAAATTCATCTTAATATACAAAATATACCCATAAAAGTCAACGCCAAAAGCCAAATATCGATGTCAAAAACTTTTGGTTGGTCTTTGAAAAAGCTTTGTTTTTGGTGTGTCATTGCGAGCCCCGATTGAAAATCGGGGCGTGGCAATCTCATTCTCCGACGATAACAACGAGATTGCTTCGTCGCGCAGTTTATCCCGCACATTTAGTGTGCGGGGCTCCTCGCAAAGACATTTAGGGGGACTTTTTCAGAGACCTTGTGGGGAATCCCCCTATGCGCTAAAGCGCATAGCTTCCCCCTCCTCAAGCGCCAAATTTTGTTAACTTGAGTCCATTGGCTAACATCAGGGGCATAGCACTAACTGCCGGGAACCTCCCCAGACTACCCTTGCCGCACTCCCTCTCTGTAAATCTATTAACCCCGTCAACTCGAATAAATCTTGACCAGAGCAGGAATGGATTGGGATGCCAGGAGTGGGA
>CAZJWT010000095.1:0-5084 GCA_964550005.1 uncultured Clostridia bacterium
AGACAATATCAATCTGGAAGCAGAGCTGATAACTCCCATAGCCATGGAGAAGGAGTTGAGGTTTGCCATAAGGGAGGGCGGACACACTGTTGGCGCAGGAGTAATTTCGGAGATAATAGGATAAAAAAATCTTGAATTATGAATGCTGAATTATGAATTTCTTAGTAGGTTGCAATTTTAATTAGTGGTTCATAATTCATAACTCATAATTAATAATTGGGGCGGGTGAATGGCTAGTCAAAGGATAAGGATACGGCTTAAGGCTTATGACCACAAGATGCTCGACCAGTCTCTAAAGGAGATTGTAGCAACGGCTAAGAGGACTGGAGCGAAAATTTCAGGGCCGATTCTGTTGCCGACTAAAACTCGCAAGTATACAGTTCTCAGGTCCACCAATATAGACAAGAAGTCGAGGGAACAATTTGAAATGCGAATTCATAAGAGGCTTGTGGACATACTTGAGCCGCTTCCTCAAACAATAGACGCACTAATGAAATTAATTCTTCCGGCCGGGGTAGACATAGAAATAAAACTTTAGAAAACGAGCTCGGAAGGAAGTGGAGTGAATGATGGTAGGAATTCTTGGCGAGAAGGTTGGAATGTCTCAGGTCTTTTCTGAGAAAGGGAAAGTTCTCCCTGTTACAGTTATTAAGGCAGGTCCCTGTTTCGTAGTACAGAAGAAGAGCCTTTCAAAAGAAGGTTATAATGCTGTCCAGATAGGCTATGGTGAAAAAAAAGAAAAAGGCTTGAATAGACCAGAAAGAGGCCATTTTGAGAAAGTAAAGGTTAAGCCTTTGAAATATTTGAGGGAATTTTGTGTTGATAATGTGGACGAATATCAACTTGGTCAGGAAATCCGGGTAGACATCTTTAAAGTTGGAGACTGTGTGGATGTCAATGGTACTTCAAAAGGTAAGGGCTTTGCGGGCGCTGTAAAACGGTGGGGATTTAAAGGTGGCCCTGCTTCCCACGGTTCCCGTCAACACAGGAGGGTTGGTTCGATCGGCGGCAGTTCTTTTCCCTCAAGAGTTTGGCCTGGAACGAAGATGGCTGGAAGGATGGGCGGAACTTCGAGCGTGGCGAAGAAACTGGAAGTAGTGAAGATTATCCCGGAAGAGAATCTAATTTTAGTCAAAGGAGCCGTTCCTGGGGTTAAGAAAGGTTTAGTTGTCATATCGAAAAGTAAGAAAAAAGGGAAGCAGAGCTAAATGATTAGGTGTGGAGGAGAGGGATCAATGCCAGAAGTAGATCTGGTCAACTCTAAGGGAGAAACTGTGGGTAAGATTAGCTTGCCCGAGGAAGTTTTTGGTCAGAAAGTTAATCCCGGATTAATTCATGAGGCTTTGGTCAGTCAGTTGGCGGCAGCCCGACAGGGGACAGCTTCGACCAAAACGAGAGGAGAAGTTTCGGGAGGGGGAGCTAAGCCGTGGCGGCAAAAGGGCACAGGCAGGGCACGGGCTGGAAGTAATCGGTCGCCTCTCTGGCGACACGGAGGGATTATCTTTGGACCAAGGCCCCGTTCATATAGAATGGCTTTTCCCAAAAAGAAGAGAAGGAATGCCATGAAACAGGTCTTATCAGAAAAAATACGTGTGAATAGACTTAAGATTATAGATTCGTTGATGCTGGAAGAGAGAAAGACCAAGAAAGCAAAAGCGCTATTGGAAAAGATGGGTGCCTTGGTGGGCACTTTGGTAGTCGCAAAAGGTAGGGATGCAAATTTGTCGAGGGCTTTCGCCAATTTACCAAAAGTCAAATTGATTCCTGTTGAAAATATCAATATATACGATCTCTTAAATTATGAGACAATAATTATTACCCGCGATGCCATAGGAGATATCGTGGAGGGACTATCCTGAATGTTCGATCCATATCAGATAATCAAGGGTCCATTGATAACGGAGAAATCTACAACTCTTCGCGGAGAGGAGAACAAGTTCACTTTCTTTGTATCTCTTAGGGCTAGTAAGACTGAGATTAAGAAGGCCGTTGAAGAGCTTTTCAAGGTGAAAGTAATTAGAGTAAATACGTTCAATCTAAAAGGTAAGAAGAAGAGACTGGGAATTCACGAAGGATATACACCGAGAAGAAAGAAAGCAGTGGTTACCCTCAAGCCCGGGGATACTATAAGAATGTTTGAAGGGGCGTAAGATATGCTCGGGATTTGGTTCGCTCGCTGACAATTTTTTGCTCTGCGCGAGCACCGCCAAAAATCTCGGAGCTATGCACAAATTGAATTTGTGCCTACAATGTCATTTGTAGGTCCCGATGAATCGGGACAAAAGGAAGCAAAGCTTACGCTTTGCTGCTACAAGAAATGCTGGCTACAGCGAATCCCCTCGCATTGAAGTAGGAAGGTAGTGGCAGAGCGAAGCTCTGCTGTATGAGGAAAGAGATGACAATAAAGAAATATAAACCCACATCGCCAGCTCGAAGGTTAGCCACAAGAGTGGGGACGGATGAAATTACGAAAACCAAGCCGCAGAAATCGCTAACTGTTGGTCTCCGTTTCCATGGAGGAAGGAATGCTTCTGGACGGATTACGGTGAGGCATAGGGGAGGCGGACATAAACGAAGTTATAGACTTATCGATTTTAAGAGAGATAAGTTTAACATCCCGGCCAAGGTTATGGCTATAGAATATGACCCCAACCGTTCTTGTCGAATTGCTCTTTTGCAATATGCTGATGGGGAGAAGAGATACATCCTTCAGCCTCTCGGCTTAAAAGTGGGTGATACCGTTGAGAGTGGAGATTCTGTCCCCATTAATATAGGCGACAGTCTTCCCTTAAAAAACATTCCAGTGGGCTTGATGGTTCATAATATCGAGTTAAGGCCGGGTTCTGGTGGCCAGCTGGCTAGAGGTGCCGGGTCATCTGTACAGATAGTTGCTAAAGAAGACAGATTTGCCCAATTAAAACTCCCTTCTGGAGAAATTCGACTTGCACCTATCGATTGTAGAGCTACTATTGGGCAATTGGGAAACATAGAACATGGGAGTATTAAGTTAGGGAGTGGAGGAAGCAGTCGCCATTTGGGCATTCGACCAACAGTGAGGGGAGGAGCAATGAATCCGGTCGACCATCCAATGGGAGGTGGTCGGGGAAAGAGCAAAGGACATAATGTACCTCAGTCCCCGTGGGGACAACCATCTAAGGGCTTCAAGACGAGAAAAAAGAAGAAATCTGGCAAACTAATTTTGAAAAGGAGAAAGTAAAAGTGTCCAGGTCGACAAAAAAGGGTCCCTATGTGGACGAGAATCTTCTCGAAAAGATTGAAGAGATGAATGCTTCTGGTGAAAAGAAGGTAATAAAGACGTGGGCAAGAAGTTCGGTAATAACTCCAGAATTTGTTGGGCATACCGTGGCAGTTTATAATGGAAAAAAGTTCATCCCCATCTATTTGGCTGAGAATATGGTGGGCCATCGGTTAGGAGAGTTTGCTCGCACCAGATTTTTTAAGGGCCATGGTGCTGCCCATACTAAAGAGCTCACGGCGCTGACTTAAAATAGGGAGTTCTCAAGTGGCAACAAAGGCAATAGCCAGATTTGTAAGGTTAGGTCCCCGGAAAGTCGGTCAAGTTTTAGATTTGATTCGAGGTAAAGGAGTATTGAAGGCCTATCAAATTTTAAGATTTAATCCCCGTCAGGCGGCTAAGGCTGTGGAGAAGGTATTGAAATCAGCAGTCGCTAATAGCCGGTCTCCTGCGGAGGAACCGAATCTATATGTCGCCGAAGCTTATGTTGGACAAGGCCCTGTACTTAAACGAGTGAGCCCTAGGGCCATGGGTCGAGCAGCGATCTATCGAAGGAAAACTTGCCATATCTATATAGCTGTGGAAAATCGTAAGGCTCTTGCAAGGGGGTAGAAAGTTGGGACAAAAGGTTCATCCAGTGGGAATCCGTCTCGGATTCATTAAGACCTGGGATTCTAAATGGTTTGCGGGAAAGAACTTTCGCCATCTACTCCATGAAGATATAGCTTTAAGGGAGTTTATCAAAAAGAAGCTTTATCAAAGTGGAGTGGGCAAAATAAAAATCGAGAGGGCCGGTAAATCTATGCGAGTGGACATCCATACAGCAAGACCGGGACTGGTGATTGGCAAGAAAGGTGCTGATATTGAAAATTTAAGAAATGACCTGGAAGAAATGACAGATCAGAAGGTCTTTATTAACATCATCCCTATTAAGAAACCTGAACTGGACGCTCAGGTTGTGGCTGAAGGGATTGCCTTGCAGTTGGAGAAGAAGATGCCTTATCGGAGAGTAATGAAGAGGGCAATTTCGCGAGCAATGGAGGGCGGAGCAGAGGGGATTAAGGTATGTATTAGTGGTCGCCTTGGTGGGGCAGAGATAGCCCGTAGAGAGTGGCTGAAAGAGGGACGTATTCCCTTGCAGACTTTTCGAGCCGATATCGATTATGGCTTTTCCGAAAGCTTTACCACATATGGTCAAATTGGAGTTAAGGTCTGGATCTTTAAGGAGGAGGTCACGAAAAAAGCTGAACAGGAAGAGGTTGGCGAACCTGTTCACAAGGAAGAGAAGGAAAAATTAGAAGGGAATGAAACGGATAAGGTGAACACAGATGCTAATGCCCAAAAGAGTTAAGTATCGCAAGGCGCAGCGGGGAAGGATGAAAGGCATGGCTATGCGCGGAAACAGGATAAATTTTGGCCAGTTTGGATTACGGGCTCTCGAACCGGCTTGGTTAACAGCTCAACAGATTGAGGCTGCGCGAGTGGCTTTGACTCGCTCTTTGAAGAGAGGTGGAAAGGTTTGGATTAGAATTTTTCCTGACAAGCCGATTACCAAGAAACCGGCAGAGACTCGGATGGGAAAGGGGAAGGGTGCCCCGGTCGGCTGGGTAGCTGTGGTCAAGCCTGGAAGGGTCCTATTTGAAATCGAGGGAGTCACCCGGCCTGATGCAGAAAGAGCGATGACACTAGCGAGCCATAAGTTACCGATAAGTACAGGGTTTTTAGCAAGGGGAGAATGATAAAACTTCTACTGTCCGAAAGGGCTAATGGGAAACGGAGATGAAAGCGAGTAAATTGCGAGAACTGAGTGTAGCCGAATTAGAGCAGA
>CAZJWT010000096.1:0-5006 GCA_964550005.1 uncultured Clostridia bacterium
CCTAAAGGCTGCGGCTACCATAATCAAGGTTAATAATATGAAGGCAATGATTATGTCTGCAGGAATAGGGACAAGGTTGCGTCCCTTGACTTATAGCATCCCTAAACCGATGTTTCCTATTGCGAATAAACCTGTTCTGGAACATGTCCTCGACCTATTAAGGAAGCATAGTATCACAGAGGCGGTCATAAATCTTCACGCCCATCGAGCGGTGATACGCGATTATTTTGGAGATGGTTCAAGGTTAGGAATGAAAATAAACTATTCTGAAGAGAAAAAGTTAATGGGGACAGCCGGAGGCGTTAAGAAGGTAGAACATTTCTTTGACGATACTTTTCTGGTGATGAGTGGTGATGGCTTGACTAACATTAACTTAACAGATGTTATAAATTTTCACAGGAAGAGAAGAGCTTTTGGCACTATGGTTCTTAAACGCGTAGATACTCGCTTGGAATATGGTATTACTCTGACAAGGAGAGGAGGAAGGATTAAGGAGTTTATCGAGAAACCTACCTGGAGTAGTATATTCAGTAACACAGTGAATACAGGTATCTATGTGTTCGAGCCAGAAGTTTTCCGTTATATTCCCAGGGCAAAATTTTGTGATTTTGCCAGGGACGTATGGCCGGAACTTCTAAAGCGAAAAGAGCAGATATTCGGTTATGAAACAGAGGAGTATTGGTGCGATATCGGGAATTTATTGGAATATCGTCGGGCCCAAAATGATGTCTTGGCGGGCAAGATAGCATTAGACATTCCGGGAGAAAGAAGAGGTAAGAATATCTGGGTAGGCAAGGGCACTCAAATTGCTCCCGGGGTGAAAATAAGGGGTTCCTGCGTAATTGGTGAAAATTGTCGGCTTAAAAATGATGTCTTCATAGAAGGATTTAGCACAATAGGGAACAATAGCGTAATTGGAGAGGGAGTAAGACTGAGAAATTGCATTCTCTGGGATGGTGTCCATGTGCGAAAAAATGTCGAATTGGTGAATTGTATTATCGGGAATAATGCCGAGATATCGACGAATATATCCGTTTATGAAGGCTCAGTAATTAATGTACGAGAATAAAATAGGAAAATGTAGCGGCAGAGTAAAGCTCTATTATATAATCATGTCATTGCGAGTGACCGTAGGGAGCGTGGCAATCTCGAGATTGCTTCACTTCGTTCGCAATGACAGCGCTTTGCTACTACAGCATCTCTAGAGGAGGCAAAAATTGGGTAAAAGAGATTTCCTTTTTACTTCTGAATCTGTTACTGAAGGACATCCTGATAAAATTTGTGACCAGATTTCCGACGCCGTCTTAGATAATGTTATTAAGCAAGACCCCAGAGGAAGAGTTGCCTGTGAGACTTTTATAACTGTAGGGCTGGTGGTTGTGGGAGGAGAAATTACTACAAAAGGTTGGGTTGACTTGCAGAAATTGGTTCGTAATCTGTTGACCCAAATCGGATATACTAATGCTATGTATGGATTTGATGCCAAGACCTGTGCTATCTTAAATGCTATCGGCAGACAGTCGGAGGATATTGCTCAAGGAGTGGACACTGGTGGAGCTGGTGACCAAGGCACGATGATTGGTTATGCCTGCCGGGAAACTGCCGAACTGATGCCTCTACCCATTATGTTAGCGCATAAGTTGACACGCAGGCTGGCTGAGGTCAGAAAGAAGCGTATAATTAATTATTTAGGTCCTGACGGAAAATCGCAGGTAACAGTAGAATACCAGAACGGAAAGCCAGTTGTAGTTAACAGGGCGGTCATCGCTGCCCAGCATACTGAAGAGGTGGTGGACAAGACGGGAAAAAAGATGACCGAAGAAGCGAAGGAAGAAATTACGAAAAAAGTTATTATCCCTGCTCTCGGTGAATTTTATGACCCCAAGAAGACAAAATGTTTTATTAACCAGACTGGAAAATTCGTTACTGGTGGTCCACAATCGGATACAGGAATGACAGGAAGAAAAATTATTGTAGATACATATGGTGGTATGGCTCCCCATGGTGGTGGTGCCTTTTCAGGCAAGGATCCCACCAAGGTAGACCGTTCTGCCTCGTATACGGCAAGGTATATTGCCAAGAATATCGTAGCTAGTGAGTTAGCTGATAAATGTATGATACATCTGGCATACGTTATTGGCGTGGCTGAACCAGTCTGCATAAATGTTGACACATTTGGAACTGGAAAAGTGCCTGAAAAGAAGCTTGAAGAATTAGTCAAGAAACAGTTCGAGCTTACACCACAGGGAATGATTAGAATGCTCAATCTTTTGAGACCCATATATCAGAAAACAGCAGCCTATGGACATTTTGGAAGAGAGGAAAAGGAATTCACCTGGGAAAGGACAGATAAAGCCAAAGACCTGGGGAAAGAAGTCTAATGTGTAGGGGTTCCGATAAATCGGAACCCGCTACAATAAAGGGTTCGATGAATCGAACCCCTACGAATTATTGGGGGAACTATGAAATACCATATCAAGGACATAAAGCTTGCGCCGGAAGGGAAACTGCGTATCGAATGGGCTGAGAAGGAGATGCCGGTTTTGACATTAATCAGAGAAAGGTTTAAGAAAGAGAAACCATTGAAGGGAATGCGCATTTCTTGCTGTCTGCACGTTACAAGCGAGACCGCCAATCTTCTCAATACTTTGAAGGCTGGGGGAGCAAATGTAGTTGTGTGTGCGTCAAATCCTCTCTCAACCCAGGATTCAGTGGCAGCATCGCTGGTCAAAGACTACGGGATTCCAGTTTTTGCCATCTGTGGCGAAGATAAGAAAACATATTACCAGCATATTAAAGCAGCCTTAAATCATCAACCCCGCATCACAATGGACGACGGAGCCGACCTGGTATCCACCCTACATTCCAAGAGCGAGCGTCCAGGAGCACTTATCAAGAATGTGATTGCCGGAACTGAAGAGACTACAACAGGAGTAACCCGTTTGAGAAGTATGGAAAGGTCTGGCGTATTGAGATATCCCATCATTGCAGTGAACGATGCCGAGACAAAACAGTTCTTCGACAATCGCTACGGCACGGGACAGTCTACAATTGATGGGATAGTTAGGGCAACCAATATCTTGTTGGCTGGAAAGAATTTTGTTGCCTGTGGTTATGGGTGGTGTGGAAGGGGAGTGGCGATGAGGGCGAAGGGGATGGGCGCCAATGTATTGGTTACCGAAGTAGACCCCTTGAAAGCGATGGAGGCAGTGATGGACGGGTTTCGGGTAGTGCCAATTATGGAAGCTGCGAGAATTGGAGATATCTTTGTGACTTTGACAGGCAATATTAATGTAATTGGACCCAAGCATTTCCGCCGGATGAAAGATGGGGCGATCGTTTGTAATTCTGGCCATTTCAATGTGGAAGTGGACATTGAAGGCTTAAGGAGAATCTCCAAAAAGCGAAGAAGAGTTCGCCAATTCGTAGAGGAATATACTCTACTTAATGGCAAGAAAATAAATCTTCTGGCAGAAGGAAGGTTAGTTAATCTTGCTGCTGCAGAGGGGCATCCAGCGAGCGTGATGGATATGAGTTTTGCCAATCAGGCTTTGTGTGCAGAGTATCTCGCTCGGCAAGGTAAGAATTTGGAAAGAAAGGTCTACCCGGTTCCTAAAAGTATAGATAGGAAAATTGCCCGATTGAAACTGAAAACAATGGGAGTAAGAATTGATGGCCTGACAGGCGAGCAGAAGAAATATCTCTCCTCTTGGGAGATGGGTACCTGAGTAACCCCTCACCTTAATCCTCTCCCCAACGGGGAGAGGGAGGGGCGAGGTGAAAAAAGTTACTGACAAATTCCGAAACCTGTGATAATATAATTATGGAGTCCTCCGATGAAATCGGAGGATTTTGTTTATGGAAAAAAGGGGACATATGGAAAAATGGTCGCTGTCCCTATTTTAAGGAGGGATTGGAATGAGAAAGATGGTTGGTCTGGCAGTGGCAGTGACGATGGTGGTCGTTTTCGGGCAGGTTGGTCTGGCGAGTTCGTTTAAGATTCTGGGAACAAGACCATTGGGAATGGGAGGAGCCTTTGTGGCAGTTGCTGAGGATGCAATTGCTCAGTACTGGAATCCAGCTGGCTTTGCTTTGCAGAAGGGGCTGGACATTCAGATTCCTGTGGGAGTGGCTGTAGAGACCACAGAAGGCTTAATTGATGAAGTGGATGACCTGGGAGAGATAGCCCAGACAGTAAGTGACATTCAGGAAATGCAGGAGAATGGCGACGCATTTGATGCCGACCTGATACAAGAATTCACTTCTGCAATTAATCAATTGGATGACTTGAACAAATCCGGGCTGGGATTGATTCTGGATGTAAACGCCGGGCTTAACATTCGTTATCGCAATATGGGAATTGGCGTGATTAATATGACTGAGTTGGGAGCAGACCCGAGCCTCGACCTGGTCAATATTGGTCTGGGGCAAGGAGGGGTAGTTACAGATGCACTCGATGCTTTGCGTGTAGATGTTGATATGGATGGAACCCGGGGTGATGGACCAGGTGGACTCTTGGACCTCACTTCATCACAGCAGTCGATTGCTGATAGTATAGCAGATTCTCTGGATGATTTAGGTGTAGACCCTACAGGGCTATGGACTAATCAAGATGTTGCTGAAGAATTGGTAATTGCCGGAGCACTGGGAGGTCTTACTGATGCTGAGATTAATGAGGTAGCCAGTGCAATTGCCGAAGTGGCTGGGGCTTTGGCAGCAGGTGTGCTTACAGGTGCTGGCTTCAGTGAAAATGAGACGAACATCAAATTGAATGGAATAATGCTTTTTGAAGCTCCGGTTACTTACGCGCGGGAACTGCCCTGGTTAAATAATCTTTATGTGGGAGGCAATTTCAAGTTTATGTACGGAATGGTGGGGTTTGCCCAATTTGACGTATTTTCCGGAGACGACCTCATGGAAGGTTTGTATAAAGACTATAAAGATTACTCTGAGGCTTCAACCACAATTGGAATAGACGTAGGCGCGCTTTACGATTTGAGGAAGAG
>CAZJWT010000097.1:0-4983 GCA_964550005.1 uncultured Clostridia bacterium
AGAAGATTATCGGGAGTTCTCTGGAAGCAGAAGTAGATCTTTATACTGGAGAAAGAAAGTTAACTGCTTTTCTCGATAATTACCAGAAGGAGTGGAAGGAAATCCTCATTGTTTCCGAAGTGAAGATTCTCTCAGAAGCGCCTTCAGCTTCCACTGGGACAAGAAAGGACAGAGGGGAAATTATGGTGCGAAGCGAGGAGATGTCCGAACTATGTATTGGAGTGAAAAAGGCGCCGGGAAAGAAGTGTTTGCGTTGCTGGAACTGGAGCCCCTCCGTGGGAGAGAACAGTGAACATGCCCAGCTTTGCGCAAGGTGTGTACAAGTAGTGAAGAATCTGTGAAAAGACATCCAAGGTGCTCGAAAAATAGCAGTGAATGGTCTTTGCCTTTGGATTTACCTGGAACTCCCTGGTCTCAGAAGGGGCTAAGTGGGCAGAGAGGCCTAAGGAGAAGGCGAATGAGTAAAAAATTGATTGTCTTATTTGTAGTAGCGTATAGGAAAAAATAGATTATTTTCTCTATGGGAGGCCTAGAATATTATCTAAAGGGGAATTCTGATGGGGAATTTAGGGCCTGAAGAGAAAATCTCTCCAGGCATTATTGCTGTTGACAGGCGAGTCTCTTTAAAAAGAGGAATTTCACGGAGGATTGATTTTGTGGACAGGGGAGTTGCTCCTGACAGAAGAACCTCTAAACGGTCTATTATTGCTTTTCCTGTCGAATTAGAAGTTATCTCTCCGATTCGTAAAACTATATCAAAAATAAAAGGAGAGACACACAATATAAGTGATAAAGGTTTATTAGTGGCTTCAAAAGAATCTTTTCCATGTGGTGCGATTGCCAATATTTACCTGAGTCTGTCTTCTCATTCACCTCCAATAAGAGCAAAAGTGCTAGTAACTTGGACTGGTTTTTCGCCTAAAGGGGATAAATTTTTGTCTGGCCTATACTTCTTGGGATTATCTGATGAGTATCCTTCAATTATATCTGACTCTGAGTTGATGCGGAAAAGAGGGAGTAAGCACAGAGGAGAGGAGAGGGGCTTAAAAATTAGGCAAGGCCAGTCCAGAGATATAAAGGAAATTCTTCGGATAGAAAAGGAAGCTTGGCCAGAGGGTTTACGGGCCACAAAGGAAATGTTTCGTTCCAGGTTAGAAACTTTCCCTGAGGGATTCTTATGTGCGGTGATGGATGGGGAAATACAAGGATTTGTAGTTACGGAAATCTTGGACTATAACATCCGAACTTCTTCCTTCTCCTGGCAGCAGGCTACAGACCACGGCTACATTAGGAAAACACACAATCCAAATGGAGATACACTATACGGGGTGAGTCTAAGCGTATCTACTCGTGCACAAAAAACGGTAGCTGTTCCTCTTCTTGAAGCGACAGGAAAATTGGTTATTAAATATGGGCTCAAACAAGGAGTATTTGGCAGTAGGATTCCTAGGTATCATAAATATGCTCCTAAAATGTCTGTTGAGGAATATATTAAAGCGAAGACAAGAACAGGGAGACTTTTAGACCCAGAACTGGGGATATACCAGAGCGTGGGACTAAGGCCTGTACGAATTATTCCAGGGTATATAAAGGACCCGGAAAGCCTGGATTACGGAATTCTTGTGGTCTGGGAAAACCCTTTTTCGGACTTAACAGAAGTCTTCCCTTTTTGGACTCAGTTAATATCATCTTCTTTTAAGGTAATCAGGAGTTATAAGTAGTGGACGATCGGATATCAGAAATTGCTAATAAGTTTAATTTAACTTTTTCCTATGTTGATAGAATTTACGATGGCACCGAGAGAAAACCAATTAATAGATGGGTATTACTTTTCCCAGGCTCTGGCTGTGCATGGGCAAAGAGTGAACACGGCGGGTGCTATATGTGTGGGTTTAAATCTAAGATTGATGAAATTGCTAAAGCTATAAGACTCTCTCCGAGAGAGTTAATAGAGGTCTACAAAGCGGCGAAGCATATGGTCGCACGAGAAATACCGCAGAACTTGACTATTTATAATGGCGGCAGTTTTTTAAACAATGATGAGATTCCTTTAGAAGTCCAGTTGGAGATTTGTGAAGATGTAAGTAGTATACCGAGCATTAAAGTACTTTTTGTAGAATCGAGACCGGAGTTTGTGACCGAAGAAAAAATTAGTCTATTAGTTTCGAAATTAGGAGGGAAGAAGCTTAAAGTTGGTCTGGGACTGGAATGTGTAAATGATGACATAAGAGAAAAGTGTGTAAATAAGGGTCTATCAAAGAAAGATTTTGAAAAAGCTGTAACGCTTCTGAGGAATAATGGAGTAGAAGTCTTAACTTATGTATTTATTAAACCTCTCTACATTACTGAACGAGAAGCAATTTCAGAAGCTATCCGGACTACCGACTACGCTTTTCAAGTCGGGTCGAATGTGGTTACCCTGGAAGCGGCCCTGGTGCAGAAAGGGACCAAGATGGAAGAAGTTTATAGGAAAGGTGATTTTCGTCCACCCTGGTTTTGGAGTGTCATTGAAGTTCTAAAAGCAACATATAAATTAGGGATCGTCAATGTTGGAGATTTTACAGACGAACCACCCCCTGTTGCTATCCCTTATAATTGTGAGAAATGTTCCTCAAAGATAACTAGGTTGTTCAATAGATATAAAGAAAGTCATGAGATAGATATTTTTGACAACATTGACTGTGACTGTAAGAGTATTTGGAGAGAAAGCTTAGACAAAAAGTGAGGAGAAATGGTAGATGTCATTCTTGTTCTCTTTGTAATAATATCACTTTTAGCCCTTGGTGGATTAGGTTATTTCAGTAATCCTCGTGGCAAGGTAAATAAGCTTTTCGCTAGTATGGTGTTGTGGGCAGCTATTTGGGCAGCGTCTAACTTTTTAGAAAGCGAGGTAAGAAATCCAACCACGGCTGCTTTCTTGCTAAAGTTAGATTTTGCCTCTGCGACAATTCTTGCCTATTTCTTTCTTCTCTTTTGCGTAAACTTTCCCAGTCCTTCCCCTCGTTGGAAAATCAAGGAATACATTGTTTTTATTCCAATTGCATTTCTTGCTGTCGTTTCTTTTTCCCATCTCATTGTTAAAGATATTGGGACTTATAGAGGTGGGCTACAACTACAGTTTGGAAGGGGTGATTTATTTTGGATATATGGTTTTTGTCTTTTTGGATATATGGCAGTAGGCTGCACTAACTTAGTCATAAAATGGAGGAAATTATCAGGCATTCCCAAAGTTCAGGTCTCTTATGTGCTGTTAGGGCTTTCACTCTCAGCCGTTCCAGCTTTATTCATAAATTTGGTCTTAAGTCAGATAATTACTCTTTCAATAACAATATCCAGACTGGGCATCTATGGGATTCTTTTATTTGGAGGGTTGACAACTTATGCTATTGTTACTTATCGTTTGATGAATATCAATGTAGCTGTTACAAGGGGAACCCTATTTGGAGTTGTGTATGTTTTTGTTCTTGGCATTCCTGTGGCACTTGGGTTCTGGGGTAGAGATTATCTTTCAAGTAAGATAGGAATAAACTGGTGGCTTATTCCTGTTGGCGTAACGCTTATTTTAGCTACTTTAGGTCCAACTATCTTTACTCTTCTTCGCCGAAGAACCGAAAGGAAACGTCAGAGATACCAGGAGAGTCTTATTGCACTGGCAAAGCAGATGACTTTGACTAAGGATTTACGACAGCTTCTGGTTTTGATTATTCGTAGGGTGACGAAGGAAATTGGAATCAGTTACGCCCGCATCTATTTACTGGATAAGAAAGCCGACCAATATGTGCGAGAGGTACATTATGGCAAAGAGAGAAGAAGACAATTTGGAGATTCTTTTTCCAAGGACGCTCCTTTAGTTCAGATGATATACAGAAGTAGGGATATAGGACCTCTTTTGAGAGAGGAAGTTATCAGACATTTTGAGACCAATGAGCCTGAATACCTGGAAGAAGTGAAAGCACAATTGAGGAGTATGGGAGCATCTCTATTATTACCTGCTTTCATTGGTGAGGAGCTGGTTGCCCTTTTGGTATTGGGGATAAAGCGTTCCAAAGAGATTTACACATCTGATGATTTGAACATGTTCAAGATTCTGTCTGGACAGGCTGCTTTAGCGGTTGAGAATGCTCAATTCTATCAGGAACTTAAGGAAGCTCAAGCAACAATGCTTCAAGCAGCCAAGCTCTCTTCCATAGGCGAGTTAGCTACTGGTTTTGCCCATCAGATAAATAATCCTTTAGGAATTATCAGTGCTGGATGTCAGCTATGTGCTTATGTTATAAAGGAGGAGCTAAGCAAGGAAAATCTGAGTGAGAAGGGAAAGAAGAGTGTGGAAGAGCTCAAAGATAATCTGGAAAAGATAATAGAGACAGCCCATCGGGCATCTGACCTTGCACAGAGGATAAAAGGTTACGCTAAGCCTTCGGACAGGGACTTTGAGGCTACAGACCTGAATTCCGTAGTGGAAGATGCTCTTGTTTTAGCCCAGTATCAAATTTCCCACGGAGCAATAAATGTAATCAAGGATATACCTCAGGATTTGCCGAAGATAAAAGGAATTGGTGTGCAATTGGTACAGGCATTTTTGAATATGATTATAAATGCCTGTGAGGCAATGGCTGGCAAGAAAGGAGAATTGACCATTTCAGCAAAGGTGGGAAGCGAAGATCCCCGTAAGGTGGAGGTAAGTCTTTCGGATACTGGTTGTGGAATTCCCAAGGAGAACGTGAAGAAGCTATTTAATGTATTTTTCACCACCAAAGGGCCACAAGGGACGGGGATGGGTTTGTCTTTGGCTTATAGGATAATAAAGGACCACGGTGGCAATATAGCTGTAGAAAGCGAGGTGGGAAAAGGGACTAGATTTACCGTCTCTATACCCACATGGGAAGAGAAATCTTGACCAGGAATAAATAGATCTCCCTCACCTTAAGCCTTATACAGTAGAATAGTAATGGTTATGAAAAAAGTAGCTAATAACGAGTTAAA
>CAZJWT010000098.1:0-4858 GCA_964550005.1 uncultured Clostridia bacterium
TAAGCTTTGCTTCCTTTTAGCAGAGCTTCGCTCTGCAGCTACATGCATTTTGTAGAAGCAAAGCGTAGGCTTTGCTTCCTTTTAGCAGAGCTTCGCTCTGCAGCTACATGCATTTTGTAGCAGCAAAGCGTAAGCTTTGCTTCCTTTCAATCCCGATTCATCGGGACAGCTACAACATTTGAAAGCCGAATCAAATCCCGACTTCTTCATAATCGACCCTTGGTTGAGGGAATCCTTTTTGACTTTGGATTTATCTTAACCGCTTGGCCGAGAGCCAGCCCAAAACCTTTAAAGATAGACTCGGCAATGTGATGGTTGTTCCTGCCATACCTCAAATTAATGTGCAGAGTAATCCCTGCATTAATACATAATGCTCGAAAGAAATCCTCGATTAGCTCAAAATTGAATTCTCTTCTCTTCCCAGCTTCCTTCCTAAATTTGATATTGAATACCAGGTAAGGCCTATCAGAAAGGTCTAAAGAGATTTCGGAAAGTGCCTCATCCATTGGCACCAGTGAGAAACCATAGCGAAATATTCCTTTCTTTTTCCACAAAGCTTTCTTTATCGCCTGTCCCAGAGAGATTCCCAGGTCTTCAGTAGTATGATGGTCATCAATGTGTATATCACCCGATGCTCTTATCTTCAAATCAACACATGCAAACTTTGCCATGAGTTCCAGCATATGGTCGAGAAAGGCAATCGGAGTATTTATCTCATAATTTCCCTTGCCATCTAAATTTAGCTCGACCCGAATCTTTGTTTCCTTTGTCCTTCTATCTATTTTTGCTTTTCTCATTTAACCTCCAACTTTACCTGCGCGAAGTTGGGCGACCACGGTCGCCCCTACGCGTTCTGCGCGAAGCTTCGCTTCGCTACTCCTCTGTAACGCAGAGTTTCGCTCTGCTCTTACATCTTCCTCAGTCTCGCCTTTACTGACTCTGCATGAGCTCCCAAGCCTTCCACCTCTGCAAAATTGATTATATCTCGAGCTGAACTTCTCAAACCACTCTCCGAACAGGCTACTACTACCATTCTTTTCAAAAAATCTTTTACTGACAATCCTGAAGAGAATCTCGCGGTGCCCCCTGTAGGCAAAACATGGCTTGGACCTGCATAATAGTCACCAATGGCAACCGGAGACCATTCACCAAGAAATATTTCCCCTGCATTCTTTATCTCAGGCAAAATTCTCTCTGGCCTCTTTGTCAGGATTTCCAGATGTTCGGGAGCGAACTCATTGGCAAGCCGTACAGCTTGTTTAATATTCCCCACCCACGTAAGGTAGATTCCCTTTCCTTTTACTTTCTTTTGAACAATATCTCTTATTCTCTTTGAAGTTGTGATTAACCGGGCAATGGCACCCCCGCCATGCTCTGCCTGTGCTAATAGGTCGGATATTATGTAGTCAGGGTTAGCATTCCCGTCAGCAATGATCAGTATTTCTGAAGGGCCAGCCAAAATATCAATTCCTACATCGCCAAAAAGAAGCCTCTTAGCAGTAGTAACATACACATTTCCTGGCCCCACGATCTTATCAACTTTGGGAACAGTCTCAGTCCCGTAGGCAAAAGCGGCAATTGCTTGGGCGCCTCCCAACTTATAGATTTCCTCTACTCCGCATATCCGGGCAGCCACCAAAACTTCAGAACTCAACTTACCTGGAGGGGAAGCCATTGCAATCCTGGGAACACCCGCCACTTTCGCCGGAACTATCGTCATCAGCACTGAAGAGGGATAAGCATATTTTCCTCCAGGCACATAGACTCCTACTTTCTCAATGGGACGCCATAGCTCAAGAAAGCGAATCCCTTTCAAGGTGCCTTGTGAGAATTGCTGACCATTTTTTGTAATCTGTCCATATTCGTGAAGGTGGAATTTTTCTACATTTTCCTTTGCTCTTTTTATTAACTTAATAAAATTTAAGCCAACCTTCTTGAAAGCTCTTTCAATCTCTCCTTTTTTCACTCTCAATTCGGCTGGCTTTAAGATAAGACCATCGTATTTCTTTGTATAAAAGAACAAAGCTTTGTCGCCTTGATTCCTGACCCTCTCCATGATTTCTCTAACTTTCTTTTCTATCGCTTTCAAGCCTTTTCGCTACTCCTTACCAATGGATAGCTTCGCCTTACCACTACTTTCAATAACGGGTTCGATGAATCGAACCCCTACAGTATAAATTTCAAATTTCAAATTTCAAATTGAGAAAACAAGCCCCTACGGTATAAATTTCAAATTACGGGCTACCTACATTGAAGCAGAGCTCCGTTCTGCCGCTACGTTCTTGACTGCTCTAGGGATGAAGGGATAGTTACAGATGTCATCGCGAGCGGTCCTGAGCGAAGCGAAGGAACAAGAGGGTGGAGTCAGGAGATTCTTCACTTCGTTCAGAATGACACTTCGTGTCAGATTGCTTCGTCGCTTTGCTCCTCGCAATGACAGCTGGCCGAGCGACTCCGAAATCTATCCCTTCATCCCCCTCACTATCATTCTTTTACTCTCTTTATCCTCGCTCCTAAACGCCTCAACTTTTTCTCAATATCTTCATAACCCCGGTCCAGATGGTTAACTCCAAATATCTCAGTCTTTCCCTCTGCAGACAAAGCTGCCAGAATCAATGCTGCCGAAGCCCTCAAGTCCGTAGCCATTACGGGAGCGCCGCTCAACTTAGGGACGCCTTTAACAATTGCACTATTACCTTTGACTTGAATATTGGAACCCATCCTTTGAAGCTCGCCAACATGGAGAAATCTATTCTCAAACACAGTTTCTGTAATTATGCTGGTACCTTTACTGAGACTCATCAGTACCATCCACTGAGCTTGCATATCAGTAGGAAAGCCTGGATAAGGAACTGTCTCAATATCGGTAGCCTTGAGATTCCTTCCTGAGTTAACTCTAATTTCCTTATTATTTGAAGTAATCTTTGCTCCAGCTTCTCTAAGTTTCGTCATCACTGCTTCCAGGTGGGTGGGGTTTGCCCCTCGAATAGTCACGTTCCCTCCAGTCACTGCTGCTGCCACCATAAACGTACCTGTCTCTATTCGGTCAGGAATAACCTCGTGGACTGTCCCAGAAAGTGCATTTACGCCCTCAATGTCGATAATATTAGTTCCCGCTCCCTTAATCTTAGCCCCCATCTTATTCAAAAAGTTGGCAAGGTCCTTAATCTCTGGTTCAGAAGCAGCATTTTCTATGACAGTTTTTCCCTTAGCTCTCGTTGCCGCCATCATCAAATTTTCTGTTGCCCCTACACTGGGAAAATCTAAATATATATTTTCCCCATGGAGCCTTGGGGCATCCAGCTGAACGTATCCTCTCTCCAAACTCACCTTTGCTCCCAGCTTCCTAAACCCTTGAAGGTGAAGATTGATGGGACGGGCTCCGATGGCACATCCCCCGGGCAAAGAGGCTCTCACTCGACCAAGCCTGCCGAGGAGAGGACCCATCACCAAGATAGAAGCTCTCATCTTTTTTACCAACTCATAGGGAGCTTCACTATCCAGTCTATAGGTAGAAGAAATCTTTATCCCTTTATTATCGTGAGAAATTCTCTTCCCCAAGATCCTCAATAACGCTAAAATCGTCTCCACATCCTGGAGATGAGGCACATTCTTCACCACGCAGTCCTTATCCGTCAGAAGAGTAGCGACAAGTATGGGCAAAGAAGCATTTTTAGAACCGCTGATCCTCACCACGCCCGAGAGCTTTTTTCCTCCAGTAACAACAATCTTTTCCACTCCTGCCTCCTCTACGGATTTAAGAGCTTAATTTCTGAGCCACAACCACTCTATCCAGCCCAGCGTAATCTTTAACCAATTGGGGCGGAGAGAATCGCTTCGCTTTCCTAATCAAATTCATCACTGCCTTCCCCTGACCATCTCCAATTTCCATAATCAAGTACCCACCGTCAACTAAGTATTTTAAGGCTTCCGGGACTATGCGATGATAGAAGTTGAGCCCCTCATTTCCTCCTTCCAATGCAGAAAGAGGCTCTTTCTTAATCTCAGGCTGAAGCAGAGCTAAATCCCTCGACTTAACGTAAGGAGGATTACTGACTACAAAATCTACAGCTAAATTTGAGTTAAGCTTTTCTAACGGGCTGAATAGGTCTCCCAACAGAAATTCTACTTTTTCTTCAACATTATGAAACTTTGCATTCTTCCGAGCAATCTTTATAGCCCCCTTGCTTATATCCGTGGCATAAATTTTACAGGATGCAATATTTTTGGCAAGACTTATGGCGATGTTCCCACTCCCGGTACAGAGGTCCACAATGACGAGAGAATTATCCTTCCGATATCCATAACTTCTCGGCTTCCCGATATTCCGCACTTTCTCTATTACCTTTTCCACCAGGATTTCCGTCTCCGGCCTGGGAATTAAAACATCCTTATTCAAAAAAAACTTCAATCCCATAAATTCCTTATGGCCAACAATAAAGGCTACAGGTTCCCTGCCGACCCTTCTTTCTACTAACTTTTCATAAGCGGATAACTCCTTCTTAGTTAACTGGCAATCGAGATTTAAATATACCTGCAGTCTCTCTATTTTCAAAACGTGCGCCAGCAAAACTTCGGCATCAATCCGTGGTTCGGGTATTCCTCTTCTCCTGAGATACCTTGTAGCTTTATCCAAAATTTGAGAAACTGTGCACCTAACCAACTTACCCTCAACTTTCTCTTTCTTTGAATCGCCTTTCTTCAAAAGCTTCCTTCAATTTTTCAATAATTCGATTAAGGTTTCCAGCCATAATATCATTGAGATTATGCAAGGTTAAGCCTATTCTGTGATCGGTTACCCGATCCTGAGGAAAATTGTAAGTCCTTATCTTTTCACTGCGATCCCCGGTACCAACCT